>LIBO01000107.1 GCA_001438005.1 Verrucomicrobia subdivision 6 bacterium BACL9 MAG-120507-bin52
CCTTCACCTCATCCGAACTATGACCCGGCCTGACATACAGCACGACTTTCCCCGCCTGACTCGCTGCCTGCGGTGAAGATTTGTGCTCTTGGTAATCCTCCCTCCACTCCGCCGCTGCCTGGGCATAGACCGGTTTTTTCGAAAACAGGGCGGAGCCCTCCAACTGTGCAAACGCGCGATCCACCGCCGCCAATACCGCCCGACTGGAACGAAAACTTTCACTCAACAACTCCCTTTTGACTCCCGGCAACACCTCTTCCACATCCTTGAGCAGGCGTGGATCTGATCCTCGCCAGCCGTAGATCGACTGTTTGCGATCCCCCACCACCAAAACATGACCCCCCTTTGCCGTGGTCTCACGCAACACTGGATCAAAAAAGCAAAACTGCCGTCTACTGGTGTCTTGAAATTCGTCCAACAGAAGATGGCCGATCCGCCCGTCCAACCGGAAGTAAAGCTCGTCCGAATCCAGCCCAGTCGCAATCTCAAGCGCGGCTGCCTCCACTTCTCGAAACGTATAACTTCCCGAGCGGTACGATGCCGCCCCACGCGCCCGGTCATACTTTTCCGCCAAGGCCACCAGGGCCGACTCCCGTAAACGGTGGCTTCGAATAAGCTCCCGGACCGCCTCCTTCATCACCGGAACAAAAGTTTGCCCAAATTCGCTCGGAATTTCCGCCTTATCAAAATTCTTTTCCCCAAGGGCAAGCTTCTTCAAAGGCGTGATCTCGAGAAGATTCAATAAGAGAGGCGGGGATTCCATCATCCTTTCTATTTTAGACAAATTGCTCGGCCAGTTTTTCGTTCTGGGCGGAGCGAACTGACGGATAAAATGGGCAAGCTGTCGCGTTGTCTGCTCGCTTATTCTTTTCGGCCCAGCCTCGGTCGCCCAACTTCCGTCGCTCGGCAACCCCCGTAGATCGATTCGCATCTCCTCAAACGTCTCCATCAACTGCGCCCGCAATCCGAGCGCCGGCGCCTTTCCTTTGAACTTCCGCCACGCCTTTTTCACCTCCGCCCCTTCCCCGCCGGCCAGTAGCTCGTCCGCCGCCGATTCCGCCAACCGGGCTGCCTGTTCAGGCAACGCGATCGTCCAAACCGGGGGTAACCCTACGGTCGGACCGAACGAGCGCGCCACCTTAGCAAAGATCCCGTCCATCGTTCCGATCTGGAGCCGATGCATTCTCTCCGTCATCTTTTCCAATACCTCGGCACACTCCGCCACCGTCGGCTCTTTTCCCGCCCCCGAGATTTCCCCCAGCTGCTTTCGCTTCTCCGGATCAAAGACCGCCCGCGCCACCCATCCCAGTACCCGCGAAAGAATTTCCCCCGCCGCTGCCCGCGTGAAGGTTGTCGCCAGCACTGTCGTCGGGTCCACTCGGCCTCCACCCGACTCCGGCTCGAGCAACACCCGCAGGAACCGACCCGCCAATTGGTACGTCTTGCCGCTGCCCGCGGATGCGGAAATCAAGGTTGAGGATACCGAAGTTTTGGCCGTCTTTTTCACTCCGCCACCTCCTCCTCCGCGATCTCCCGTGGAATGCCCGCCTGTCCGCACAACGCCATGAATGTTTCCGAAGTCTGTTCCGGATCCAGCTCTCCAATATCTTTCCACTTTCCGTCTAAAATATCCGCCGCCACCTCCTTCGCTTTATCCAAAGCCCGCTGCACGAGATCCCCGTCCATCGGCTTTGATACCGCCGCCTTCTCCCCGTCCTTGGGTAGATGAAAATAAACCAAATCACACTTTTCCGGGTCCCACACCCCCTCCTTCAACACTTTCGGCGCCAACTCCCGATAGAGTGGCATCTGCAGATCGCACCATGTGCCGCCCGCCTCGCAATGTGCCCGGTCAGGATTCTTCGGCTCGGAGCTCGTTTTCACATCCACCACACGCCACCGCTTCTGCTTTTCGTTCCAATCCATCCGATCTGGACGACCATGCACCAGAAGCACCCTTCCTTTCGTATCCTTCAACTCAAACTCAGCCCGACCCTCTTTTCCTTTCTCCTCCTCCGCCACCACGATCTGCCATCCCTCGGCTCTTTCCCTTGCCTGCACCCGCGCAAAGGCCTCCAACCTCTCCTCGGCCAGCTCTAACTGCCATCCCACCGCCGCCTTGGGCTGATCACCAAATCTTTCCCGCGTCTGCCGATCCAACTCACCTTTTAGAAACTCAAATATCTCTTTCTCATCCACACTTTCACGTATTTTTTTGTCTTTGCCGAAAGCCCCCACCACCCGATGGATCAGGCTCCCAAATCCCGCCGGGGAAAGTTCTCCGGGCTCGTCCTCCACTGCCTTCAAACCCAGCACCGACTGAAAATAGAAAAAGCGCGGGCTTTTGAGGTAATCTCGGAAGGCCGTCACCGAAACCCGGTCGATCTTCTCCTGGCCCGCCGCCACGTCGCCAAAGCCGCCCCCGCGGTCAACTGTTGCCGGCTTTTTTTCCCTTTCCTCTTTTTCCGTCAGCGCCAAAACCCGTGCCGCGAGCTCCTTCCCCTTCAACCCCGCCAAGAGGAGCCGGCTTGGCTTCACTGGATCCCCCGCTGGATTGAACGAAGGTACGACCATTCCGACAATCCCTCTTTTTTTCGCCCTCGTTCCCAGCACTACGGCCAAGGCATAGGCATCCCGAGCCAATCGTTGCTGATTGTCGTTTACCTCCAACAGCTCCCTTACGTGCCCGGGAAGAAACTCATCGGCCGTCACGCTCTTGGGCACCGACCCCTCGTGAAATGAGGCGATCGCCACGGAGGGTGAATCCTCTTCCGCCAGTTCGAGCCATCCCACCATCTCCACTGCTCCCGCACGGGCCGGTTCGGGCACCTGCTCATCCTCCATCTCGGCCAAAACCATCCTTAGGAAATCGGCCGTCCGAACCTTTTCGAGGTGCGGCAATTTCAGGGCAACCAACTCCGCCACTACTTTTCGGATTTTTTGCAACGAGTCCCGCATCATCCGACCGGAAGGCAGATCCAGATTCACCTCCATCTCCCCGTAAATTCGAACCAGCATATCGGAAACTTTTTGGGCGTGACCCGAAGCGGACTCCTCCGTCGGCTCTAATCCAATTCTGTTGGCCAACTTTTTTGCCCAATCGGCCGCCAGACTTCCGCTCGGAGGATCCATTTTTTCTGGCACATTCCTTTCCGCATACTCATCGAGTACTTCCGAAGCTTTTATCCATACCCCCATTCCGTCTGGATGCCGCATGAGCAGGGCGGCCGATTGCCATGCAGGCGCCTCACCCGGTTTTCGGGATACATAGTCCGCCACTGCACGAAGAAAGCTGGCGACCCGACCTTCCCTCATCTTTCTACCTTCTGCCCAGTGCGACTCCATGCCCTCTTCCCGAAGAGCCTCGCGGATCCCGGCTACAGCTTTTTCATCTGCCACCGCCAGAGTTGCCCCAGGCCAACTCTTCGCCATTTGCGCCAGTTTCTCCGCCTGATCGGCCGACCGCACTACCGCGTGAATCTGGCCACTCTCCAGCCCGGCTTTCCGTTTCGCCCAAAACTCGGGCCGCAACCGCCCCATCTCGTCGAAACCGTCCCTCTGACTTTCAGGCGCAAAGACCAGCACCTGCGGCGGCCGGGAAAGTCTTTCTAACATTTTCATAAAGATCGGACGGATCTCGACTACTCCGGCCAGCACGACCTGAACCTGCTGTGGGGTTCCCTTCTCGGCCAAAACAGCCCTTCGCTCCGCCGGGTCCATCCAACCGGCCTTCCTCAGGATATTTCGAACCTCTCCAAAGACCTCTTCCAACAGCTCCCACCGCTCCGCCTCAATTTCCGGTGCCTCGGGCATCTTTTCCGACATCACCCTAGCGACCTCCGCAAAGCTCACTTCCTCCCCGCCCAATTCATTCCGAAGAGTCAACAAACGCTGGGCGAGCAACAGCGCTGGCTGCCCATTCCGTCCCACTCCCTCGCGCGTCTGGAACAGTTTGGATTTTTTTTCCTGTGGCAGGCGACATAGAGCATCCATCCAGGCAAGTTTTTGGGTCAACTCCGGGGCTGCTGGAAGAAGTCCGGACGGTCCGGTAAAAAGCTCGTCAACGATCCGGGCGATCGTGGCGATTTTTGGAAGGAAAAGGGGCCGCTTTTGTCGGTCTGCCTCGACCGCCAGCTTTTCCAAAAGCCGCCGCCCTGCCCGTGAACCCCGCACCACCACCCTGACCTCCGACAAATCCTCAAAGTTCGCGAGCAACCATTTGGCGGTATGACCAATGACAGGCTCTTCCCAACCTAGAAACACGGGATTCATCAAAAGTTCTTCCGATCCCGCACCCGCTACTCCCACTACTCCGATCCGTTCCCTAACATCGTGGGCAACTTCTTTTCCGTTTTTGCGCCCAACTCACGCAACTTCTCCGCCGTGCCCAAAATATTGCCCTTCTTTTCCGAAAGTTTCTTCACCGCCGACTCATGGGCCTCATGTGCTTTCCCCAGAGCCTTGCCC
>LIBO01000108.1 GCA_001438005.1 Verrucomicrobia subdivision 6 bacterium BACL9 MAG-120507-bin52
CACTGGATTTTCGGGCGGGGTGGCGGATCGCGGTGGGATTCAAGGGGCAGAGGTCAAAAGCCAAGGAATCGTCGAATGGAAAAGTGAGTGTCAATCGCTCCAAGATGTTGTGCTCAGCGCAAAAAGCGCAGAGGGCAACCTGTCGGTCGCCAAGTTGACCTGGAAGAAAGAGGGAGCTTGGGCCTGGGAGGGAGGACGTTTTTCGAGGGGGTGGGTCGCATGGTTGGTCGACCCGTGGCTCAAACCCCAACGCTGGGTGGATGGGGATTTGGTGCTGGGGGCGGGTTTTTGGCAACCCACGGAGTATGGGGGCAGCGGTGAAATCGATGTCACCTTGATGGATGGGCGTTTGGTGGAGAACCAAAAAGAGCCTGACGTATCGGTCCGGCTGGACGGGAATTTCGATTTCGACTCCAGAGTGCGGAGTCTTTCCTGGAAAGATGGATCGATCACCTTTGCGGAGTTTCCCGATAGTCCGGTCCTGATTCCGTCCCTTCGGGTGGGAAAAAGTTCGGTCACCGCCCAAGTACGAGGTGGAACGCTGGATCTGCGCGGACTGCTGGCGCAGACCGAGGCCATCCGAAATGCCAAGCCAGCTCCAGCCGCCTCTCCCATCCCGGAGGATCCTTGGAAGGTGGATCTCTCTTTGGAGCTGGCAAAAATAATCGTGGAGGAGGCAGAGGTTGGGCCCGTGCAGGTTCCACGGTTTCGATGGGGGCCGGAGGGGATTTATCTGGAGCCGTCGGTCGTTCAAGTGAAGGGGGGTATAATTCGGGCTTCGGTGGTGCAGGCCGCTGGGCTCAACCAACCCGTGACCGCCAATTTGGTGATGAACAAGTTTCCGTTGGGGGCAATTCTCGGGAATGTTATCACGGATGCCAAAGGTCCGATCGGGGGATGGATCGATTTACAAATGGCGGCCCAGGCAGGAAAACCAACTTGGGAGGAGTTGCGCAAATCGTTAACGGGGCAAGGTCGCTTTCGCCTGTATCAGGCTCACTTGGAGCGTTTGCCCTCGCTGCAAAAAGCGCTGGCCGGAGCGGGAGCTTTGTTGGGATCTAGCTTTATCGCGGGAAGTGAGATTAATGATTTGGGATCGGACTTCACCTTGCAAGGGGAGCGAATTCAGGTGCCCAATCTCCAGGTCACGGGGACGGCGTTGTCGGCGAATCTGGAAGGGTGGCTGAACTGGTGGAGCCAAAATTTGGATTTCAAATTGAAGTTTGCTTTGACGAAAGAGGCGATGCAGAGCAGTGGGCAGTTGCAGGGTGCGATGACCCAGTTGATTGGTTCGAGCAACGACTACTATACGAAAATTCCCGGCTCGGCCACGATCACGGGATCTTTGGCCGATCCCAAAGTGCAGATGGATGTGGGAAAGATGTTGGCGGAGGGTGGTATCAACCTATTGCTCAATGCCCCATCGGGAATTTTGCAAGGAGCCGGGGGAGCGGTCGGTGGCGCGGGCGGGGCGATTACCGAGCCGGCGGGGGCCATCCTGCAAGGGGTGGGGAACTTATTTAAGTGGTGAGGTGGTTGAAAAGGGTTCCAGTTCAGGGCGGTTGCCCGTAGGATTTTACGATGCGTAGCATGACCGGTTTTGGTTCGATGGAGGTAGCGACTCGGTTCGCCCGGGTGCGCATCGAGGTGACTTCGGTGAATAAGCGCGGGCTGGAGGTGCTGGTTTATACGCCAGGTGGACTGGCCCGTTTGGAGCGGCAAATTCGAGAGGAAGTGGCTGAGGCGGTGTCGCGCGGAAAGGTAACGGTGGCATTGGAGTTGGAGTCCTCGCCCTCGCAAAACAGTCGCAGCCTAGATTTGAAAAAGGCGGAGGAGTATGCCAGCCAACTTCGCGCCGCTGGAAAAAAACTGGGGGTATCGGCTGGCCCTATTTGGTCTGACCTTTTGGGGCTTCCTGGGGTCGTGGTGAACACCCAGTTGCTGGTGATGCCGGCGGAGGATCGCAAAATTATTGGGGCAGTGCGGGTTGCGCTGAAAAAGATGGTGGATTCGCGCGAAAGGGAGGGGGTGAGAATGGTCGGGGGTTTGCGGGTGCACCTGAAGAAGATGGAGGGAATTCGGAAAAAGATGGAGGCAGCGGCTGGCCAGATGCGGCGCAAGCAAGCGGTACGCATCTGTGCGCGAATTCAAGAGCTGGCGGGAGAGGCGGGGGTCGTCTTGGAGCCAGAGCGGGTCGTACGAGAGGTGGCTTCGGCGGCGGATCGTGGAGATGTGACGGAGGAGTTAGGCCGGATTCGAGCCCATCTGGCGGAAGCGGAGGAGCTGGCGTCCACCCGTGCCCCGGGTGGACGAACTTTAGAATTTCTCATTCAAGAATTGCAACGGGAAGTGAATACGGTGGGATCGAAGTCGGGAGACCTGGGCCTGACCCGATTTGCCATTGGATTTAAATCGGAGCTAGAGAAGCTTAGGGAACAAGCGGCCAACCTTGAATAATTTTACCCGATCCGGAATTCTATTTGTCGTTTCTGCGCCATCGGGCACAGGCAAAACGACATTATGTGCAAATGTACGTCAAACTCCTGATCTGGTGTATTCGGTAAGTTGCACGACGCGCCCGATACGACCGGGGGAAGTGGATGGGGAGGATTACTTTTTTATTTCCAAAGCCGAGTTTGAGAAACGCACCCAAGGGGGTGGTATGTTAGAGACCGCTGATGTTTACGGTCACTATTATGGAACACCCAAGCAGCCTGTCTTAGCCCATCTGGCCGCGGGCCGGGATGTTCTCTTGGATATCGATGTCCAAGGGGCAAGGCAGATTCGGGCGAGTCGGGATGCGAAAATCAAAGAGGCTTTAGCCGACATATTTATCATGCCTCCCGACTTAGGGGAGTTAAGGCGCCGCTTAGAAGGGCGCGGAACAGAAAGTGCTAAACAGATTGCGACCCGGATTCAAGCGGCCGATGGGGAGATGGCGGATTGGAAAAGTTATCGGTACACGATCTTGAGTAGTTCGATGGAGGAAGATCTGATTAAGTTCCGGGCGATTATTCGTGCCGAAAGGTACCTGAGTCGGAGGCTCGATTTACACAATGCCGAATCCTAGTTCTCCTTGCGTGGTGTTGGGGGTAACCGGTTCGATCGCCGCATTTCGCGCGGCGGACTTGGCTAGTGCGATGGTCCAGAGGGGGTGGGAGGTGCACGCGGTTTTGACTGCGGATGGAGAGAGATTTTTACCCGCGCTGACTTTGGCGGCTCTAACCCATCGGGCGGTCCACACTTCGCTTTGGGAAGAGGGAAAAGGTGGGCGAATGGGGCATCTGGATCTAGCGCGGGTGGCGGATGTGGTGTTGGTCGCTCCGGCGAGTGCAGACTGTATCGCCAAAGCGGCCCATGGTTTGGCGGGAGATGTTTTGGGAGCACTCCTTTTGGCAACGGAAGCCCCGGTGGTGATGGTGCCGGCGATGAATACCAATATGTGGAAGCATGTGGCGACCCAGGCAAACGTGAAACTTTTGGGTCAGCGGGGCGTGCAGTGGGTCGGTCCTTCCGAGGGTCGGTTGGCCTGTGGCGCGGAGGGACCTGGCCGAATGGCACCCGTGGTGGAAATTATTCAAATGGTGGAGAAGATTATAAAAAAAAGAGCAGGGAGTAAGTAACATGAACCATCCAACCAAGTACAAGCCGAAAGCTTCTTTTACCAAGCCAGCTGCTTTTTCGAGCTCGGCTCGATATCAGGCCATGCACCGAGAATCATTAAAGAACCCAAACAAGTTTTGGGGGCGATTCGGGAAAGAGGAGTTGGTGTGGTTTACCCAGCCCAAAAAGACTTTGGAGTGGAAGTCGCCCTTCGCGAAGTGGTTTGTCGGCGGGAAACTGAATGTGAGCAGCAACTGTATCGATCGGCATCTGCAAGGACCGAGGCGAAATAAGGCCGCGATACTCTTTGAGGGCGAGCCGGGAGATGTGCGGGTATTGACCTATCAGCAGCTGCACGATGAGGTGTGCCGCTTGGCGAATGCGCTGAGAGGCGAGGGAGTAAAAAAGGGTGATCGGGTGATGATCTATCTTCCGATGGTGCCGGAGGCCGCGATTGCCATGCTGGCCTGCACACGGATCGGTGCGGTGCACAGCGTGGTTTTTGGAGGATTCAGTGCGGAATCGCTCAAAGATCGCATACAGGATTGTGGGGCGACACTTGTCATCACCGCGGATGGAGGGTATCGGAAGGGGCAAGTTAGTGGGTTGAAACCAAACGTGGACAAAGCGGTGGCCTCCTGCCCCGGAGTGCGTCGAGTCATTGTGCTAAAGCGAACGGGGCATATTTCTCAGCTCAACGAAATTGACCGTTGGTGGCATGAGTTGGTGCGCCATCAACCCACCACCTGTCCGGCCGAAAAGATGGATAGTGAGGACCCGCTTTTCATTCTTTATACGAGTGGAAGCACGGGAAAGCCAAAGGGCATTTTGCACACGACGGCGGGTTATCT
>LIBO01000109.1 GCA_001438005.1 Verrucomicrobia subdivision 6 bacterium BACL9 MAG-120507-bin52
GAGCGCTTTCACCGATACCACCCCCACCACATTTTCTCGGCTCCCTTGGTAAACTGGAAAATGCGAATGCCCACCCGCCACTAATGCTCGCCAGGTGACCTCTGCCTCCTCATCCGCATTGATCCAAACAATTTTCACGCTGGGAGTCATCAGCTCCTCCACCCGCAACTCGTCCAAGCGCAAGACCCGCTCCACCATTCCCTGCTCGGTCGAGCTAAACACCCCCGCCCGCTTCCCCTGCTCCAACAGATACCGTAGCTCTTCGTCACTGACCGGAATGGTCTCCGTGCTCTCCTTCACCCCAAAGAGCGCCGCCAAGGTATTCGTGGTCCCGCTCAGCAACTGCACGATCGGGCCCAATCCCCGGGCCACCGCTTGAATCGGTCGGGCCAATCGCGACGCAATCGCCTCACTGTGGGCCAACGCCAACCGCTTCGGCAGCAACTCTCCAAAAATGATCGACGCCACCGTGATAATCAGCACCACCAATCCCAGCGCACTCGGCTCCGCCACTCCCGCCGGAATACCCCAACCCTCCAAAAGCGCCGCCACTGGTTTGGCTAAAACTGCCCCTCCCATCGCTCCAGAAAGAATCGCAATCATGGTGATGACCACACTCACGGTGGAGAGAAATTCGCTTGGTGCCGCCGCCAAATCGTACGCCGCCTTCGCCCCCGCATCCCCCGCCTCCGCCTTCTGCCGCAGTTTACTTCGCCGGCTCGAAACAACCGCCAGCTCCGCCATGGCAAATAAGCCGTTGGCCAGAATCAGAATGCTAAGAATAAATCCTTCCATGACAATTACTTGGGTTGAATATTTACGCCGGGTGGTTGTGTCCTAACGCGAAAGCATAGGGGCAAAACCCCGGCAAGGAAAGCCTCCCAACTACGCCCAAAAGTGGCTGATCCAGTTCCACAAACTTTTCACCGCCTTCGGCCCGTAGAGAAAAAGGGCCCCAAAGAACACCCCGCACGGCAGTGCCGCCACATATCCCGCAATCAAAAAGGCCCCATCGTCCTCCAAGAGAGCCAAGGAGATCAGTAAAATCGGCACAGCCGCCAATAAATTGCTAAACGGGATCGGCAGAGGCAAAGCCAGCAAGATCGCCAAAAAAGCCACCAGCAAACCGTGCATCCGATGCAAACCGGGGTGGCGACACAGGCCATGCCACCGGGGATGAAGAACTTTCTCTGCCGGTGTGGCAATCCATCGCAACCCATTTAACAGCGCCATCGCCGTCGGTTTCGGAATCTCTCTCACCATCAGCCAACCCGGCAACCAAGGGGCCTGCCCATAGGCGATTCGCAGGCCACTAAAAATTAAAATGATTCCAAACGGGGTGGACAAACCTGGAACTTGAATCGGAAAACAGAAAGGAAGCGCCAAGACCGCCATAATGGCCGCATGCCCCTTGCCCTCCAACGCATAGACGAGTTGCGCCACCGTCAATCCTCGATGAGTTAATGTTTTGGCCAGCCGATCCGCCACGGAGGAAATCGCCCCGACGCGGGGGCTAGAACCCAACCCCGCTGGAGTCACAAGGATCCCGCAACCACCCGCCCAAAAAGCTGGGTCAAATACATTCCGTACCCAACCAAAAGAGCCACCCCAATCGTCTGCCGCCTCTTTTCCCCGGCGTGCATCATGGGCAGCAGCGCCATCGTCCCAATCAGCAACACGCCCATGTCAAAGTTCGTTACCCCAGGGGCAAAAAGACTTCGGTAAAGCCCCGAAAGTCCCAAGACCCCCAAACAATTGAAAATGCAGCTACCGATCACCACCCCGCCCGCTAAATCCTTCTCTTTCTTCCAAAGGGCCAGCAAGGTGGCAAAAATGTGCGGGGAAGAAACGGCCACTGGAATGAAAGCCAAAGAAGTGAAAGACGGAGAAAAATGCATCATCTCAGAAAAGGAGACCGAAGCCTTCACCAAATAGCGGGAGCCCGCCACCAGCAAGACTAACCCGCCCAAAAGTTGGGCGAGCTCAACTCTCTTGGCCGAACCCGCCGGCGGCAAATCCCTCTCCATATCGGCAATCACCCGGGTATCCGCCTCCACCCCCGCGGAAAACCAGAGATACACCATATAGGCCGCCAGACAAAAAAGCATCAGGGTGCCCTCAAATCTTCCGATCGCCCCATTGCGCAACAGGAATCCCGCCAACGCCGCGCTCGCCACCAGTACGGGCACATCGGCCTGAAAAAGTTGGGGCCGAAAGCGAAGGGGTCGCGTCACCGCCGAAATTCCTAAGATGAGGCCTAAATTCAAGAGTGCGCTTCCGACCGCATTTCCCACCGCAATGTCTCCCTGCCCCTTGCCCGCCGCCCACAAACTCACAAACAGCGCGGGGGTCGACAGACCGAATGCGACCACGGTGGACCCGATCACTAAAGGAGAAACGCCGAAGCGACGCGCTAATCCACTCGCCCCGCCCACGAGCAACTTCACCCCGTAAACTTGCAAAAGAATCCCCGCCACCAGAATCACTCCCACTTGCAGTGGATCCCGCGTGTCCAAACCAATCTGCTGAGCCATTTCGCTGACGATCGAAACCATCACCCCTTTGTAGCCCCTCCCACTCCTTAGGCCAAGACCGCCCACACCGCCGCCATAAGAAAAGCCGCCCCCACCGCCCTCATCCCCAACACTCTCCTCGGCAACCCCGCCTCCCGATTCCCCACCCAACCCCCCACCCACACCACCAATCCCACCGACCACAACCCCCGCAACGCGTAAACCACGTTCACCCCAATCGGATCACCCGAAACCACAATCCCCCCCAGCAGTGCCACCGCCTGCACCCCAATCAATCCCACCCCCCACCCTAGCCAACCCCGGCCCTGCCCACTCCCCAACCCGCCCCACGCCCAGACCGGTAAAACCAGCACCGACAACATCGCTACCCCACCCATCATCAACGGACCAAACAGCGCCAACCCAATCTGGGGCGCCACCTTCGCCACCAGCACATCCGTCAGCGAAAAACTGGCCGCCGCCGCCAAGCCCCAACCCACCGCCCGCCACGCTCCCTTCTTTCCCTTTTCTCCTCCACCCCCACCCAACAGCGCCACGCCCAACGAACACAAACCCGCCCCCCACCAAAACTTCTCCGGCACCTGTCCCGGCAATAACCACGCGCTCCCCACCGCCGTCAAAACCACTTTGCTTCCTAACACCGGCGTCGCCACCGAAACATCCCCGCCCGCCAACGCCCGAAACGTCCCCACTTGCCCCAGAAAAAAGAGAATCGAGCAGAGCGACGGCCCCAACCACATCCACTGCGGAAATTCCGCCTTCGGCCACTCCGCCCAAAAAAGAAGTGGGGCAAAAGCCAGCCCCATGGCCAAGTTCGAACCCACCAGCACTCTCCTTGGCGGTTGCCCCATCTCCATCGCCCTTTTCAGAAAAATCATACCAACCGCGTAGACCACGGAGGAAAAAAGAGGCAGGATCAGATAACCATGGCCCGTCATTCTAAGAAACTGCCTGAAAGCACTCCTTCTGCCAAAGAAAGGATCTGGACCGGTGTGACTACCCCGCTCGATCAGCACGACCGCGCGGATGTCGCCCTCGCCCGCCTCAGCGGCGAATCCCGCTCCCGCATCCAACAGTGGATCAAAGAGGACCGAATTACCCTCGCTGGAAAACCGGTGCGCCGGCGTGACCCTCTTCCCCCCGAAGTCACCGTCACCATCCGTATTCCCCTCGATCTCCCGCGAGAGGTCACCGCCGAAAATCTTCCCATCGAAATTCTGCACGAGGACAAGGACATCCTCGTCATCAATAAAGCCTCAGGCATGCACGTCCACCCCGGCGCGGGTCGACCCACCGGATCCCTCGCCGCCGCCCTCCTCCACCACTGCGAAGGAAAACTCGCCCCGGGCGGCGCCCCCGATCGGCCCGGCATTATCCATCGCCTCGACCGGGAAACCACTGGTCTTCTCGTCGCCGCCAAAAACGATGCCGCCCACCGCGAACTCAGCCGCCAATTTCGCGATCGCGAAACGGAAAAAACCTACCTCGCCTTTGTCGTCGGTCGCCCCCGCGGCAATGCCGGCACGTGGGAAGGCCCCATCGGTCGCCACCCCGTTTCCCGACAACGCATGGCCATCCGCAGCCGCGGCCGCCCCGCCAAAACCGATTGGAAAGTGATCGGCTCGTGGCCGGGTGCCACTCTCCTCGAACTCCGCCTGCACACCGGTCGCACTCATCAGATTCGTGTCCACGCCTCCGCCGCCAGCTGCCCCGTCGCGGGCGATGCCATTTACGGCGGAGTCAACTCCCTCACCCGCGTGGCCAAAGTCTCCCGCCAGCTCCTCCACGCCCACCAGTTATCCTTCGTCCATCCCAAGAGCGGAGAACAACTTTCCTTTACCGCTCCCCCTCCGCCCGATTTTACGGCATTTCAATCCTATCTCGATGAATCCTGAACTTCAGC
>LIBO01000110.1 GCA_001438005.1 Verrucomicrobia subdivision 6 bacterium BACL9 MAG-120507-bin52
GAAAGAAGCTGGAATTGGAGGCCGAGGCGCACCGATCAAAGGTAGCGCGCTACAAAATCCAGCAGTTTGAGACCCGTAAGAATGAGGAGTTTGCCGCCCTAGGAACGGAGATTCAGCGGGAGGAGAAGGAGGTGCAGGAGATTGAGGATCGGGAGTTGGACTTGATGGCATTGGGTGAGAAAGCGAGGAAAGAGGCCGCGGAGGAGGCGGTGGGGGCCAAGTTAAAGGAGGGGGAATTGAATGTGAGGGAGGAGGAGTTAAAGAAAAAGAGGGGGGAGTTGGAGATGCGTTTAGCGGATTTGATCAAGGAGATTGAGACACTGGCCTCTGGGGTGGAGGAAGGGTTGCTGAGCAAATATCGTCGGATCATGATGAACAAGAAAGATGTGGCGGTGGTCCCGGTAGAGCACGGCACCAACTGTGGAGGGTGCCATATGAAGTTGACGCAGGGATCGGTGATTGCGGCTAAGTCTGGGAAAGCGGGGGCGTCGTGTGAGAATTGCGGGCGGTTACTGTTTTGGCCGGTTTCTTAAAGTAATTTTTGGGATTGAGTTAGAGGTCGGTTTTTCTTGGGTCGAGGTCGGCGGGCGAGTGGTTTCGATCTGTTTTCTTGTGCTCGCGAATGACCCGAAGGAAGCACCCGATGAGACAGCTGGTGGTCCCGCCGACTGAGAGAATGAGAATTATCCAACCGTAGAGGCTCATGGGGATTTACTTTCGCGGGCATGCCAAACCCGCACGGCACGAGCGATCAGTAGAAGGAAGAAAATATGACGGAAATGATGAAGAGGAGTGTGATGCGAACGGAGGGATTCGTCTGGATCGCAGTTAAGCTTTCTGCGCCCTTCTGATGGATCCAGAGGCCAAAGACGGACAAAAGATAGACGGGGGAGATGTAGCGGATGACGAAGTCGAACATCCGGGGAATGGGCAGGAGGGCACCCCGTTCTAGCTCTTCCCGACCTCGACGTGGACCAAGAACCCAGCCGTAGATCAGAGTTTGGATAGTCGCGAGAAGAAAAATGGAAAAGCTTCCGATCCAAAAATCCATCGCATCGAGCGCGGCCAGGTCTTGGGTGAACCAGATGACCAAACCCGTGCCCATGAGCGTGATGAATCCGATTAGCGTGACCGAACCTCGCCGATCCAGATCGAGCCCCTCCTCCATAAAGGCAATGGCGGGTTGGAGCATGGAGAGGGAGCTGGTCAGTGCGGCAATGAAGAGAAGAAAAAACCAGAGGAAGCCGAAGAGTTGGCCGGCGGGCATGTGGGCAAAGACAAGGGGAAGGGTTTGGAAGCCGAGGCCAAAGGTGCCGCCGGTTGTTCCAGCGACCCCGAGAAAAATAAAAGCAGCCGGAATGGTGATCAGGCCGCCGAGTGAGACCTCGCAAAACTCATTTCCGGCGGCGGCGGTGGTGGAGCTGAGAGCAATATCGTCCCTCTTCTTGAGGTAGCTGGAATAGTTGATGATGACGCCGAAGCCGACGGAGAGGCTGAAAAAAATTTGGGAGGCAGCCGCCATCCACATTTCGGCATTTTGGAGTGAGTGCAGCAGGCCGGTGAAACCACCGCGTATGTCCCACATGTAGGCGAGTCCTGCTAGAACATTCCGTTCCGGGTGAGCGGGATCGGGGGTACCAAGAGTCAGGACACGGGCGAGGACCAGCAGAGCACAGAGGATGAGAAGAGGCATTCCCCAGAGGCAAACTCTCTCGATCCCTCCGCTCAAGCCGCGATAAATAAAGAAAAAGTTGATGACGACGCAGGCGAGCAAACAGAGGACAGGGAGCGAAAATCCGTGGGCGAAGAAGGAGCCGTCGGCAGTAATACCAACGAAGGTGGAAAAGTGCGTGGAGTAGGAAGCGGGCTCGGTGCCAAGGTTCATTTGGCCCGTGAGGAATTTCCAGGCGTAGCCAAGACACCAAGATTCAATCCACAGGTAGTACATGTAAATGATGACAGGAACGATCAGGCCGAGGACGCCGAAGTAGGGAGCGAGCCGATTCTTCCAGAGCGAGCGAAAGATACCCGGGCAGGAGTTAAATCCATGTTGGCCTCCCATGCGTCCCATGGCCCATTCGGACCAAGCGATCGGCAGACCGAGAAAAAGTAGGGCAAGGAAGTAGGGAATGAGAAAGGCCCCGCCGTCATACTTGGCGGCCAGGCCAGGAAAGCGGAGAAAATTGCCCAGACCCACGGCGCTGCCCGTAACGGCGAGGATGACGCCGATGGTGGAACCCCAACTATCTTTCTTTTTTAAACTCATCGGGATGAATGGATTGCCAAGAGAGAACAGAAGAAGCCAACCTTATTTTGAGACAAGCGAGAAAAGGGGCCGATCATCATGGGGGACTTTGGGTGCATGGACGGATCGAGATATCGGCGCCAGGGATGATTTCTGTAATCGATTGTTGAAGTTTATCGATCCGCTTTTGCACTTCACCCATGAGAAGAGAGGGATCGAACTGGAGAAAGATTTCGACATAGATCCGGGGTCCGGACCGACGAGTGCGAACTTTGTGCAGACGATCATAGTCGTCGAGATGTTGCACGAGTTGGCCGAGAATACGGAGTTGGGTGGTCTCTTCGATGGTGGCGTCGAGCAGGTCTTTGACGGAGGACGAGGCCATGGCCCAAGCGGCGTGAAGCATAAAAACAACGCCGATGAGTGACGCAAGGGGGTCGAGGTACCAGCTCCACGTTTCGTGACGGAAAAGGTGGGCGACGAGGAGAGCGGAGCCCATCGTGGCATCGAAGCTGGCTTTGGAGAACCAGAGGCGGGCTTGAGACTCCATCATGGCCGAGGGTTGCTCTCGGGCGACTTGGCTGGTCTGAAAGTAGATGCGGTAGCCGATGAAGGTGTAGAGGGCAAAGATGCAAATTCCAGGGATCGTGCCTTGGGCCATTTGGGGGGAAGCAAGGTGATGGGCGGAGCGCCAGGTGATCCACAGGGCGGAGGCAAGCAGACAAAGGCCAATGGTGAGACTCACAAGGTTTTCCAGCTTACCGATTCCGTAGGAAAACCGGTGGTCGGGGGAGCGTCGAACGGCGCGAACGGTGAGGAAGGCAGCGAGAATGGAGAGGAGATCGGTCGCTTCCTTGAGAAGATCACTGAAAAGGGCGAGGGAGTTGGAGAGGTAGACAGCACCCCCCATCAGGGTAACATCCACGAGGCAGAAGAGGAGGGCGTAGTGAAGGCTGCGTTCGCGGGTGCCCGGAGTGAGATTGGGGTTCATCGTCGAACTGGTCAAAAGCAGGGATTCGTTTAAAAAAGTAAGATGAAGTTAGGGGTGGCTGAGTGGAAGAGAGTTTTCCCAAGGGAGAAGGAGAGAGTTTTTCGTAAAGGAGAGATCATGGTGTTGGAGGGTGGCAGGGCCCGCGAATTACTGGTGATTTTATCTGGGAAAGCACGGGTGGAGAAGAGGATTCGGGGTCGGGATGCACTGGTCTTGGCGAGATTGGGCTCGGGCGAGATTTTAGGAGAGTTATCGATTTTGACGGGGCGAAGTCGCTCGGCTTCGGTTGTGGCCGAGAGCACGGTCAGAGCCCTGATTGTCCCGATGGCAAAGGTGAAAAGTTTGCTGGGTACGGGGGGTGGGATGAGAGGAAAGTTTCAGCGCCAGTTGATGGAGTCCTTAGCGCGGAGATTGGTGCGATTATTGGAGCAGCTGCCGATGGTGCAGGGGGTATGGAGGGAACCGAGGACGGCGGCGTCGGTGCGGGCGGCAATCGAGAAAATGTACGCGGGTTGGGCGATTTAAGTCAGAGCGAAGCTTGGCGAAAGGGGGGGGTCGGGTAATTTAGAGGGATGGCCATTCGCGCGGCGGTCGCTGCTGTTCGTCCGATTCGGAAGGGGAATATTGCCATAGTGGAGAGGTTGGGCCGAGCGATGCTGAGAGCGCGGTTGTTGGAGGAGAAGTTAGGAAGTCTGTATCGGGCGGGGCGGATTGTGGGTGGGGTTTATTTGGGAAGGGGGCAGGAGGCGTTGAGTGGGGCGGGAGGGGTGGCCTTGAGGAAGGGGGATGTGTTTGCTCCCTTAATTCGGGATATGGCGGGAAGGTTGGCGTTTGGCGAGCCGATGGAGGATGCGCTCAGGGCTTACTTGGGATCACGTTTGGGACCGATGAAGGGAAGAGACGGGAATATCCATCGAGGCGATCTTTCTCGAGGAATTTTGCCGATGATCAGCCATCTGGGTGCAATGGTTTCCACGTTGGCGGGTGTTCTCATGGCGAAGAGAATGAAGGGAGAGAAAAGAAAAGTGGGGCTGACCTGTGCGGGGGATGGGGCGACTTCGACCGGATCGTTTCATGAGGGTTTGAATCTGGCCGCAGTGGAGCGGCTTCCCTTGGTGGTGGTGGTGGCGGACAACGGGTATGCGTACTCCACCCCGAACGAGAGGCAGTTCGCCTGTGCGGATCTGGTGGACCGAG
>LIBO01000111.1 GCA_001438005.1 Verrucomicrobia subdivision 6 bacterium BACL9 MAG-120507-bin52
AATTCTTTGGTCCGTTTTTCGGACCACCTTTCTTATGCGGTTTTTTTGCGGGCATCTCGTCTTTATCAATTTTGCCATTTCCATTTTTATCGTACTTGGCGACCATCGCCGCCTTTTCGGTCTCATCCAACTTTCCGTTGTGGTTGGTATCAAACTCCCTCTCAAACGGCTTTAACTTTTTAACCGAAGGGGTTTCGGGCGCATTTTTTGGGGCTCCGTTTTGAGCCTGCATGGAGGCGGTTGCCGCAATGAGACACGTAACTATGGCGATCCAAGTTATTTTTGTTTTCATAGCGTTCAACTTGATCTTATGGGCTCTGCGCCACCAGTAATTTTATTGACCCGTAAACATCATCATCTCAATCGTCTGCCGCCCAAACTTGCTCAACTTCATTCCACCCTTTCCATCTGCCTGAACCAACCCCCTGCAGTAGTACTTTCCTTCGCTCGGTCGGCCTGGATTCGCCACCAACTCCGCCTTTATCACCTCCTCCGTCGTTTTATTCAACTGGAGGGGCAAACCCCACGGGGTCATCTCGATCTGCCACGATCGTGCCCCGACACACTTTTCCTGAACCTCCACCCAATCGGTCCATGCCACCCTCCCGCTGGGGGCGGGTACTTTCACCAGGAAACCGCCTGGCTGAGCCGCCAGCGCCTCCCGCCACGTCTTTGGTTTGCCCAGATGCGCCGCTTGGATCAAAGGCACTGGATCAATTCCAATCAAATTCAACCCGTGCCACTCTCCGTGTCGGTTCGGCTCCCACAGACGACCCGGCTTGGCTTGCTGTATCCAATCGTCAAATTTCGGGTTCAGCTGAAAGACAATCTCCCAGTGGAGATGCGCGCGCGACTGCACCAACCCCGGTCCCGTCCACCCCAAAACACCCAACGGCTCACCGGCTGGCAAAATCTGCCCCACCCGCACGCAGACCGACCCCAAATGCGCATAGAGAGAATAAACGGGAAGCCCACCCCAATCGTGCCTCACGATCACCTGCTTTCCATAATCGGAAATCTTCGGATTATCATTGATCCGCACCACCACACCCGCGGCACAGGCCCGGACGGGGTCCAAGGGCTCTCCCCTCGCGTCCCGTCGAAGCGGTCGGATATCGATTCCCTTATGAAATCGCTCGAAGATTCGGGCAGGTTCGGGTTGCGAAGTTCGCGTAAATCCAAACATTCCGGAGATCAAGCGGCGACTAATCGTGGGTTGAAAGAATTTTTTAGGTTCATCTTGCAAAAGAAAATGATTTTCTGTCGGCAGTTGCCACGGAATGCGGTCCGGCTCTGGCTTAACTTGCCCGACCCCCGACGACACGAACAAAGTACACAGCCCCATCAAGGTCGATCGGGTGAATCGACCGATCGAACAAAACGCCTGGGCTCTTTTCAAAACTTGGATCGGAAAGCTATCGCGCCTTCAATCTGACGGCCCCGCTACGCAGGGCGATGAAATTACCCTGCTTGATCGCGCCCACCACGGTCACCAAAACCTCCTCCCCTTCCTTTAGTTGCCGGACCGATCGTGGTAGCTCATCCAAAGTCCTCGCCGGCACTTGCCCTAGGCCCACCATTAACATCCCCTCCTGGATCCCTGCTTTCGCCGCCGGGCTACCCTTTTCCACCGCTGTGACCAACAGCCCAATTCTGCCCTGATAGCCCAACTGTAACGACTCGTTCGGCGAGCAATCTCGCAGTTGCAGTCCAAATTTTTCTTTCAAGGCGATTCCAGCTGACCTCTGCACCGGCGGCTTGATCCTCCCCTCGACCACGGCGATCGCCTCCCCCACCCACTGCTTCACCCGCTCGGCCGGAATGGCAAATCCGATGCTTTCCACCGGAAGATTCTGGGCAATCGACATCTTGGCCGAACTCAACCCCACTAGGTTTCCCTCCACGTCGACCAGTGGCCCTCCACTGTTTCCTGGATTAATCGCGGCATCTGTTTGCAGCAGCCCCTCCATCGTCAAATCCCCGATGGTGAGTGTTCGATCCTTAGCACTCAGAATTCCTGCGCTGACGCTACTCTCATATCCCACCGGGTTGCCTAGGACCAAAACGGTCTGCCCCAGCAGGTTGGGGGATAGTTTTTCCAAACTCAGATACGGCAAAGGCTCGGGGCTCTCGATTTTTATCAGCGCCAAATCGAGTAGATCGTCATCCCGCAACAGAACTGCCTCCGTATCTTTCCCATCCGCCAAGGTCACCATGATCTTCAGCTTCGCTGCCCTCTCCACCACATGCTGATTCGTGATGATATAGCCATTCGGACTGACAATGGCGCCGGAGCCCAGATTTTTGATCGGAGTCGCTAAGATTCGGTTCCCCCGTGTCACTCCACCCCCGAAATACCTTTCAAAAAAAACATCCCGTGGATCCCGAACCTCCTGCGTCACGATCCTCTCCGTATTGATATTCACCACCGCCGGGCGAACTTTCTCCACCGCTTGGACAATCGGTTCCTCATGGGGCGCCACCGCATAAGCTCGGACGGCGTAGGCCAAAAGGAAAAACCAGCGGAATCGCCTCATGATCAAGAAATAACATATTTAGCCAAACACTCAAGTTTGTCAGCCGCTCGGCCGGAGTGCCGAATCCGTCGGAAAACTATTTTTATCATCCAACCGCACCCTTTTCGATTTTCACCAGTTTAATCTTTATGCCGAGAAACTATCGCCACTGGGTCAGGTCCAACCTCCTGCGGGAGGAGCCTAGCCCTATCCTTTCTGAATCGGTCTTACAGAGAATCTGGTTTGAACAGCTTGTCCGCCACCCTCTCCTCACCTTGGCCGGGGAAAAAATCACCCTTCATCAACCCGGCGTTTGGAATCACCGCGCCGGACCCGATTTTCTACGCGCCTCCTTTTCCACGTCCGACGGTCGCACCTATTCGGGAGATGTGGAACTGCATCGCCACTCGTCCGACTGGAGTGCCCACGCTCACTCCGAGAATCCAGCCTACCGTAATGTTCTTCTCCATGTTTTCTGGCAAGCGGACCCCTCACTTTCCGACCCCTCCCCCCCACACATTCGCTCCATCGCGATCGAACACCAACTGTCGGCCCCCCTGACGGAACTCATCTCCCTCTTTCGCTCCCCTCCCGCCCAGATTCTCACCGGGGAAAAGCCAGGCCACTGCCACTCGCTTCTCGTTTCGCTTCCGCCGGAAAAACTCCGGACGATCCTGGAGGAGGCAGGTTGGCACCGCCTTCGCCTCCGCCGCTCTCTTGCCCAAGCGCGATGCCACACCCACGGGTTTGAACAAGCCGCTTGGGTTGCCCTGGCGGAGGGGCTCGGCTTTTCCGAAAATCGGGAGCCTTTTGCTTCCCTGGCCCGTGCCGTACCCATCGAAAGACTTTTGCAACTATCCGATCCAGTCGATCGGGAAGCGGTTCTTTATGGGGTTTCCCGTTTGCTGCCCGACCCCACCCGAACCCCCGTCACTGCTCGAGCGCTTCCCTACCTCAAAGATCTATGGAAACGCTGGTGGTTTCATCGAGAGCTCTGGTCGGCTCATATTTTACCCCCAGGCTGCTGGAAAGTAGGGGCCACTCGTCCGAACAACTCTCCCTACCGTCGGGTAGGCGCTCTCTCCTGCCTCACTTATCCCCTCGTTTGGCAAAGTTGGATCGAGTCGGTCCGCCGGGGTGATGCGGATGTTTTTCTCAAAGTTCTCCGCTCCCTTTCGCACCCCTTTTGGGATCACCACGCCAGTTGGGACGGGCGGATTCTGCCCTCCTCCTCACGACTGATTGGACTCGACCGCGCCAGCGCCCTTCTTTTTCAAGTGCTGGGTCCGATGGCGGAATGCTCGGAGGCCAATCTCGGCCAACAAATGGAAACATGGCCGGCGGCGGGAGACGCGGGTCTACTTCGCTCCGCCTCGATGCGACTCCTCGGTACATCGTTCCCCCCCGCGGATGTCCGCTCCCAACTCGCGCGCGAAGGCTTGCTTCAGATTTACAAAGACTTCTGCCGGGCCAAACCGTGCCGCGAATGCTCGATGCCCGAATTTTTGCAACAGAAATGAGGAATGCGGCCCTTCAGTGGCCGCTACTCCAGCGGCTGATAATCCGCCCAATCCCGTAAATCGTAGTGCCACCACTCCGCTGGTACCCCCGAAAATCCAGCGGCAAACATGGCTCTCCTTAAAATTCGTGCCCTGTTCGCCACCTCCTTGGAGACATCGGAAAAGTCCTCATCCGCTTTTTTACTAAAATCGTCATGGTCACTCGGCATCTCCAGAATCCTCCCATCCTTGTCCGCCAAACTTACATCCACACTCGTCCCCCTCGTGTGACGACTGACCTTGGTGGGGGGGGTCAAGAATCTGCCATCCGGCTGGGCCGCCCAGAGTGCCCTCTGGGCATACCGCGGCCTCCACGCGTCCCACAATACCAAACGATAGCCATTCTCCCGCAA
>LIBO01000112.1 GCA_001438005.1 Verrucomicrobia subdivision 6 bacterium BACL9 MAG-120507-bin52
TCGATATGCGGAACGATCGGATAGCGAAGGTCGTGATCTAACTTTTTGGTAGGGGATACTTTCTCGAGAGCCTGGGCAAAGGTCTGGAGAATCTCCCTTGGATCGGCTGGGTAGCACGAGCCTGCGCAGCGCGCCTGCAGCTGGGTCGGAGCGGGGGTCAGGCCTTCGGAAGGAGGGATTCGACAGCGGTCCAATCGACAAAGTTCATGAATTCGTCGATGTAACCACCGCGGTTGGTTAGGAAGTCGGCGTAGTAGGCGTGCTCGTAAACATCGAGCCCGAGGATGGGAGTGACGCCCCAGACAGGATAGCTGTTTTGGGCGTCGCCGATGTAGTTGAATAGTTTTTTGGTGCCGTGGTCGTAACCGGTCCACGCCCAACCGCGGGCGGCGATCCCGGTCGCCTTCAAATCTTTCTTGTAGTTGTCAAAGGAGCCGAAGTCCTGATCGATATGTTTGAGGATACGATCGGTCGGTTTTCCATTTCCGCCCAAGATGGAGAAGTAGAGTTCGTGATTTTTGAGGCCGCCGATGGCAAAGGTGAAGTCCACCTTGAACGAGCGGATCGTGGAAAAGATCTGATTGGCCACCGCGGGGTTGGCGGGATCGGGAGCGCCCATTTTTTCCAGTTCAGCGAGGATGCCGTTGCTCTTGTTGACGTAGCCGGTGTAAAGCTTGAGGTGCTCTTCGTGAGTTTTATCGGAAATTTTGCCTGTTTTTCCCTTCACTTTGGCGAGAAGGGATTCTTGTTGGTTCGGATAGGTGTAGGACATGTCCGAAGTATCCCGCAGAGGAGGGGTGGCGTCAAACCCAGCCGATAAAATCGCTTACGATTTTCTGGGCATGATGATCCAGAGGATCAGATAGATGATCGCGCCCGAGAACGCGGTGAAGATGGTCAGAACGGTGTAGAGAATTCGAACCAGGGTGGGATCCCAGCCGAGCCACTCGGCCAGACCACCACAGACACCTCCCAGCATGCGGTTGGGGGACAAGGTTAGCGCCATGAGGTTTCGTACTCCCGAGCAGGAGAAGTGTCGAGAGGAACTGTTTTCGCCGTGAGTTTGCGTTTTCGTTGGGCAGAGTGGGTGGATGGATAGAAATCGAGAGGTTTCGACCGAGTCTCGGCACTTTGAGCCTTCGCAAATGGAGGAGGGGGGGGAGTTGGATCTGCGTTGGTTTTGTTTACGAGTGGCGCCCAAGCAGGAGCACGTGGCCATTGCCCATCTGCGGAAAGTGTACCAGGTTGGCGTGTTTTGCCCGAGGCTACGGTTTCAGAAAGCGACGCGGACGGGTCGTCGCTGGTATGTGGAGGCGCTTTTTCCATCCTACCTTTTTGGAAAGTTCGACTACTTAACCCAGCATCGGGCGGTGCACTACTGTCCGGGGGTAAGCTCGATTGTGCACTTTGGGGGTAAGGTGATTCCGGTGCCTGCGCACGCGATCCAAGATTTGCTGGCGGCGGTCCCGGAGGGTGCGGGGGAGACGATCACGATTCAGCCCGAGGTGAGTTTGGGGCAGGAGGTTCAGGTGGTGGAGGGGGCATTCGCGGGGTTACGGGCGGTGGTGACGCGGATGATGCCCGCACGGCAAAGGGTGGCGGTGCTACTGGAGTTTTTGGGTCGGATGTCGGAAACGGAGGTGCCGATCGGAAGCGTGTTGTCGGCAGTGCGGCATCCGATGGAGGGGGTGCCGAAGGGTGCGCGGCGATAAGCAGCTCGTCTGGAAGCGGTCTTGGCTGCGGACGGTTTTTGCGGGAGATTAGGGGGAGTCATGAATCGAAAGGGAATACTGTTGGCGGGCGGAACGGGGACGCGGCTGTGGCCGTTGACGCGGGCGGTATCGAAACAGCTTCTTCCCCTTTACGACAAGCCGATGGTCTACTATCCGCTCTCCGTGCTGATGTTGGCGGGGATGCGAGAGATTCTTCTGATCTCCACCCCGCAGGATCTGCCCCTTTTCCGGCTTCTCTTGGGGGACGGGAAAAGTCTTGGATTGAAGTTGAGTTATGCGGAGCAGCCTAAGCCGGAGGGATTGGCCCAAGCGTATCAGATCGGGGCGAAATTTGTGGGGAGTGATCCTTCGTGCCTCATTTTGGGGGATAACTTTTTCTACGGGGCAGAGTTGGGAAAATTACTGGCCTCGGCCCAAGCGAGAGAGAAGGGGGCGACGATTTTTGCGTATCAGGTGGCGGATCCGTCTTCGTATGGGGTGTTGACCTTCGATGAGCAGTCGCGGATCACCTCGATTGAGGAGAAACCGGCGAAGCCGAAGTCCCACTGGGCCAATTGCGGGCTCTATTTCTACGACGGGCGGGCGGTGGAATTTGCCAAGGGATTGAAGCCCTCGGCCCGGGGGGAGTTGGAGATTACCGATTTGAGCCGGTGCTATCTGAAGGACAGTACGCTGCATGGGGAGAAGTTTGGGCGGGGATCGGCCTGGTTGGATACGGGGACAGCGGATGGGTTATTGCAGGCGGCCCAATTTGTTCAGACGGTGCAGACGAGGACGGGAATGTTGCTGGGGTCACCCGAGGAAATCGCGTTTCGCAAAGGGTGGATTGGGGCGAAAGAGTTGCGGGGGCTAGCGGATGCGATTGGCAAAAATGCGTATGCGGAAACATTAAGGCAGATCGCGGCGGAGTAGGGAGCGAGGCAGAGGACGATGCCGATTTACGAATTTTACAGTCCGGACAGTCATCGGATTTACAGCTTTTTGGCGAAGAGATTTCTGAAGGAGGGTGAGGTGCCGATTTGTCCGGATGGGCCCAAGCATCGAATGGAGAAGGTGGTTTCGGCCTTTGCCTTGACGGGGAAGGCGAAGGAGGTGGTGAGGAAGGAGGGGGAGAGTGGGGCGGAAATGGACCCGCGGATGGAGAGGGAGATGATGAAGATGGCGGATGAGTTTTCCAAGATGGACGAGAAGAATCCGGATCCGCGGATAATGGGGAGGATGATGAGAAGAATGATGGAGGCGAGTGGGCAGAAGTTGCCGGGGGAGATGGGGGAGATGTTGCAGCGGCTGGAGAAGGGGGAGAATCCAGACAAGTTGGAGGAGGAGTATGGGGATGTGATGGAGAAGATGGATGGGATGGAGGGGTTGGGTGGGGAGAAGGGGGAGGATTGGAAGATGCGGCTGCGGAGAAGAGTGCCGCCTCGCCGGGATCCGAAGTTGTATGAGTGGGAGGATTACAAGCGGGCAAAAAAAGGAGCCCGGAAGACCAGGCAAACGGCTTGAGTTGCGGGGAGAAAAGAAAGAAAACCATGGCCACCAAAGGACCAGCAGAGAAGGGACTGTGGGTGAGTGTGGATCGGGTGGAGTATGTGGTGGGGGCTTCGGGGCCGCCGGACCGGCCGCATCAGTTCGTGTATTTTGTGACGATCCATAACGATAGTTCTGTGGCGGTGACGATTGTCGGTCGAAAGTGGGTGGTGAAGAATGCGCAGGGGCATCGGCTGGTGATTGAGGGGGACGGAGTGGTAGGGCAGTTCCCGCGGTTGGCGCCGGGGGAGCAGTTTCACTACAACAGCTATCATTTGGTCGATTCGGACAGTGAAGCGGAGGGGGCGTATTTGGGCAAAGATGAGAAGGGGGAAGGGTTGGTCGTGCGTATTCCCGCGTTTCGGTTAGACCTACCGATAGCATGAAAGTAGCGATGATCGGCGCGGGGCGAATGGGGGGAACCATTTTGCGGATGTTGAAGGGGGCTGGTTCCTGGAGTTTGGCGGCGTGCGAGCCGGATTCGAAAGGAAGGGAAGCGTTGAGCCAAGAGATGGGGAAAGGGGTGAAATTGGTGGAGAAGGTGGAGGAGTTGGGGGAGGCGGAGGTGATTTTGTTGGCGATCAAGCCGGCGATGCTGGAAAAAGTGGCGGGGTGGTTACGGACGAGAAAGGATTCCTATTTGCTCATTTCTATTTTGGCTGGAGTGACGACGGAGAAGTTGGTGAAGGAGGCGGGGGGCAAGGCGAGAGTGGTGCGGGCGATGCCGAATCAGGCGTTGCGGGTGGGGGAGGGGGTGACGGCGTTGTGTGCGGGGGCGGGGGCAAAGAAAGAGGACCTTGAGGTGGCACGGAGCATCTTTGGGTTGGGAGGGACGGTGTTGGAGATCGGGGAGGGGCAGATGGATGTGGTCACGGCGTTGAGCGGGTCGGGCCCGGCGTTTATGGCCAAGTGGGTGGAGGAGCTGGAAAAAGCGGCGGCCCGGGCGGGGTTGGCTGCGAAAGTGGCGGGGGATTTGGCGGCGAGAACGATGTTGGGAACGGGGGCACTTTTGGTGAAGGAGGGGATGACACCGGGGGAGCTATGTGCGGCGGTGGCCAGTCCGGGGGGGACAACCGAGGCGGGGTTGAAGGTGATGCAGGCCGGGGGAATGGAGGCTTTAGCGGAAAAGGCGATGAGTG
>LIBO01000113.1 GCA_001438005.1 Verrucomicrobia subdivision 6 bacterium BACL9 MAG-120507-bin52
GACCAAACCTTACAGATCCCCTTCAGCCGGGAGAGAATATAGTAAGTCGTCTGACTTCTCACCCGCACCAGCTGCGCCCCGACAATCTTTGGCACAAAATCACTCTCCAACTCCAAGATCTGCTTCGGCTCCACCCCCTCCAGCCCCTTGCACAAAATCGCCGTCATCGCCTTCGTCAAAGTCTGGACCTGTGGCCCCAACGTCATGCGAAAATGCGCCTTCCCTTCTTCACTCATTCTCAAGAATACACCCACTGTATCCGCGCACTCTTCGTCCTTCCGCACGTCCTCCAAATCAAACTTCTCCCCATCTTTCGGTTCATAATTTTTTGTGGTCAGGCTGTAAGAAACCAGACTCTCCCTCTTCTCCTCCTCGGGCAGGTGCTCGAACAGTTGGACAATCTCCTGAAGCTTGGTCGGATAAGCCATCTTTAGCCTTTCGACCTCGCCACCGCATCTTTCTTGGTCCACTCCCATAATTTTTCCAGTTCCATAGATAACTCTCTTTTGGCCTTTTCCAAATCCTCGCTCGTCCCCACCTTCCGCTTTCCAAAAAAGTAACACTTCATCTTCGGCTCCGTTCCCGACGCCCGCACTGCCACCCGAAATCCCTCCCCCAAATCAAACATCAACATCCGCTCCTTCGGAATCTCGACCCCATCTACATCGAAGTGACTCCCCTTTTCATAATCCTGCACCCCCACCACTCTCCTCCCCCCCCACTCTTCCGGCGGCTTTTCCTGATAACTCGCCACCGCCCGCGCAATCTGCCTCGCTCCCTCCGCCCCACTCATCTCCAACGTCCCCAACTTCTCCCAATACAATCCGTGCTTCCGATAAATCTCGTCCATCTCCTCCAATAAGTTTCGCCCCCGCGACTTCGCCCACGCCGCCGCCTCGACCAACATCAGCACCGCCCCGTTCGCATCTTTATCCCGCACAAAATCCCCCCCGCTGTACCCGTAGCTCTCCTCCCCACCAAAAACAAAGAAGGTGCTCCTCTCCATTCTCTTCCTTCTCCACTCCTCCGCCCCCATCGCTCCTCGCCCCCCCGCTTGCTTCTCATAAATCCCCAGCTTCTCCCCGATATACTTAAACCCCGTCAACGTCTCGACACACTTCATCCCCACCGATTCCGCCATCTCCTTTTGCAGATCGGTCGTGACAAACGTTTTGATCAAACAACAGCTCTTCTCCTGCCCCGGCTGAATCCATCCCCGCGCCCTCATCCGATCGATCCGGTACGCCGCCAACAGCGATCCAATCTGATTTCCCGTAATCAATTCATACTCTCCCTGGGCATTCCGCAACGCCACCCCCATCCGGTCTGCATCTGGATCAGTCGCCACCACCAGATCCGCCTTCTCTTTTTTGGCCAACTCAATTCCCATGGCCAACGCCTCCCCGTTCTCTGGGTTGGGGGACCTGACCGTGGGAAACCTACCATCCCCTTTCTCCTGCGCCGGCACGATCGACACCGGCACCCCAACCGACTTCAACATCGCCGGCACAATTCGGATTCCCGTCCCATGCAACGGGGTGAAAACCACCTTTAACTTGGCCCCTTCCCTCTTCAACATCTCCCCCTCGACCACCAACTCCTGCAACGCCTCCCGATAGGCTTGGTCCACCTCTGAACCAATTCTCACCACCTTCCCTTCACTTTTCGGGACAGCATCACTCGCCCCATCCTGCGCCGCCTCCACCTCCCGAATGATGCCCGAGGCGTGAGGCTCCACAATCTGCGCCCCGTCCGAAAAATAAACCTTATACCCGTTGTCGTGCGATGGGTTGTGACTCGCCGTGACCTCCACCCCCGCCTGCGCCCCGAAATGTCGTACCGCAAACGACAGCTCAGGAGTCGACCGATCTTCCGCAAAAAGATAGGCCGTCCCTCCCATTCCCGCCACGATCTGGGCAGAGAGTTCGACAAACTCTTGCGAAAAGTGACGCGTATCGTGGGAAAAGACCACCGAGGGAGCCTGCCCGGCAAAATTCTTTTTCAAGTAGTTCACCAAACCCTTCGTCGCCCTTGCCACATTGCCATAGTTCATACAGTTCGTCCCCACCGCCGGAAACTCCGGCCGACCCAGCGCGGTCGGCGTACCCCTCTCCGCCTCGGTCACAACTTTGCCGACCGTTCGCCCCCTTAACCCCCCCGTTCCAAAGGCCAACGTCCGAAAAAACCGATCATTTAGCTCGCCCCACTGCCCCTGCTCGACCAGCTCGAGAACACTTTCTTTGTCCCTCGCCGCAGTTTCGGGTGAATCCAACAATCGCGTAATATTTTTATGGGAATCAGGCAGCAGGTCTCCGGCTTGCACTGCTTGCTCCAAATTCTGCGGACAATCCTTTCTCACGAAAACCTTTCTAGCTTCCTTTCCATCCGCAGGCGAGATTCCCTACTGAATCCAGTGACCAAGAAAAATCCCCCGAAATATCTTTGCCAGCGCTGCACCAACTGCTGCCGCTGGCCCGGCGACGTCAAAGTCTCCGAAAAAGAGATCTCTGCCATCGCTTCCTTCCTGGAAATGGAAGAAGCCGAGTTCATTGGAACCTACACCCGCCTCCGCTCCGACCGAAGAGGTCTGTCCCTCATCGACCAATCCGACGGAGCCTGCATCTTCCTCCAAGGCCAAGACTGCCGTATCCAACCCGTCAAACCCCAACAGTGCCGCGGTTTTCCCAACGCCTGGAACTTCCCGGGCTGGCGCGAGGTCTGCGAGGCCACCGAAATTTAATCGGTCTTCAATCCCATCAGCCGAAAAAACGGTCTCTCCCCCTTCTTTAACTCCAACCAAGCAAACGATCGCGGGGCCCCCTTGTTCGCTAAACCAGCCGAGCCAGGGTTTAAAAATCTCGTGGCCTCAACCTCTTGATCCCGCGGAACGTGGGTGTGTCCGTGCAAAAGATATTTTACCCCCGCGGGGGCAGACCGCGGAGGAATATGCAGGAGATGAAAACGGTGACCCAAACGTTCCAGCTCTAAACTCATCGGCCACGACATCTCGCTGTCCTGATTCCCTCTCACCACCAAACTGGGCCTCCCCAAAGCACAGATTTTGTCCCAACTCTCCCGCTCACACACATCGCCTAAATGCCAGATTTCGTCCGCCTCTTGGATCGATTCTAGGACAAACGGGGAAAGTCGGTCGTGCGTATCCGCAATCACCGCGATCCGCCAGCTGGCCGACACCTTAGCGGACGGGTGCCGCCACCAAGGCGGAGCGAGCAGGACCACCCAAACGGCGCGCCGACCACTCCACCCCCAGCACAAACAGCCCCGTAAAAAGAAGGTCAGAAATCAGCGAACCTCTTAAGAAGGTCCACGTGGGGGGGTAACCCGGAATTCCCACGGTCAAGGCCTGAACCCAACCCGTCCAACTCTTTTCATAAATCGGAATGGTCCACCATGCGCCCGTGTTCGTCACCATGTAGAAAAGCAAAGTCGCACCGATGGAACCTCCCAACCAAACTTTCCAGGAAGGATGTTTCGCCAAACGACTCCCCAACGCCCAGATCAGCAAATAAGAAATTGCCGCCAACCCCGTTCCCTCTGTCCAAGGACCCAAACCGTAATATAGATTAAGAAAGATATCTGAAACCAGGAGCGCCACCAGAGGCGCTACCCAGCTCCAAGGACGGGGAAAATAGATGGCCCCGCAGAGCGCCAAGGCTGCCAAGGGTGCAAAGTTTTCCGGCCCACCCACCCAAGGACGCACACACCGAAACAGGGCCACGCCTGCCACCAGAAAGATTGCCCATCGCATCTTTCCATTGTGCACCCATTCAGAAATCTTGGCAAATCCTTGGCTCCAACCTTGACCTCGTATCTTTTCCCCTTCACTCTTTTCCCTTATGGGTAAACAGTACAACGCAGTCCTGAAGAAGCGTCGCCGCTTGCGTTATCTCAAACGCAAAAAGATCAAAGCCAAAGCTGGCGCCAAAGCCCCCAAACCCGCCGCGGGATGATTCCCCCTGCGCGGCCCTCCCTGGACCCCGCGCCCCGTTACCTTCTGGTGGATGGCCACAGCATCATCTTTGCCTGGCCCTCTCTCCGCTCCCTTCACTCCCAAAAACCACTGGCGGCCCGCCAGGAGTTGACCCGACACCTCTCCCAACTACACGACTCAGGGCGCTGGCGGGTCACTTTAGTCTTTGATGGCCAGGCCGGAGGCAAAGAAGAAAAAGCTTCCAACTCCTTGGCCGTACTTTACGCCGCTTCCGGACAAACCGCCGACAGTGTCATCGAACGCATCGTTCAGCTTCACCGAGGTAAAGGGGAGATTGCGGTCGTCACCGCCGATCATGCCGAAATGACGACCATCGAATCTTTCGGAGCGGTCGGCTACTCTCCTGATTGGCTGGCCCAAGAAATTCTGGCGGCCAGCCAAG
>LIBO01000114.1 GCA_001438005.1 Verrucomicrobia subdivision 6 bacterium BACL9 MAG-120507-bin52
AACTGCATGGGATTGAATGCCAGCGTTCTGCCCGGGTTGGGCACTTTTCGAATCGGGAATCGCTTGCGGGGATTGCTCGAGATGGGAATTGCGCTGGGTGGCACAATCTTTTTTTGCCTGACCCTTTTTCAAGTTATGGGGGACCGAGATGAATCGATGACTTTTTTTCAAGCGGTCGCCCCTTACGCACTCCGTCTCATTCTGGCGGTGATCCTGGTATTGGGAAGTTGGCTCTCGGGGGTATTTTTTGCCCGCGGACTCTTGCGTAAATGACCTCAAATCTGATCGGACATGCCGTGGCCGCGGCCATTGGTGGTGGACTGGGATCCCTGGTGCGGTTTGGGGTAGCGGCTTGGACTCTGCACCACTATCCAAATCTGAAATTACCTTTGGCGACCCTCAGCGTGAACCTAGTGGGCTGTTTTGTCATTGGACTCATCTTTGGCTGGATTCCTGATCGCACACTTTTTGGCCTCCACCTGCGTTACTTCATCATCACGGGACTTCTAGGAGGATTCACGACATTTTCAGCGTTCAGCATCGAGACCCTTCTTCTCTTTCGACGAGGTGAGGATTGGTCGGCGTGGGTCTATCTGTTGGCGAGTGTGGCGGGTGGCCTACTTCTTGCTTGGTTGGGAATGAAAATCTCCCTCGCTCTCTCCAGCTGATCGTTTCCTCTGTAGCCACAAATCGTGGCCACGGAGGATGGCCTGATTTCCAAACCGGCTACGAACCTGATCGGTGGCATCGGCTAGCTGAAGCTTCTCCGTCGCACTCTTTTGGGGTAGGCCGGTCAGAGCTAACTCGGGTTGCGGCAGGACAGTGTGAAAATTGGAGAGACGAACACCGACCAAGCGAAGGGGGGCGGAGCGGGTCCAGCAGCGTCGAAGTAGGGTTTGGAGAAAAGGGTAGAACTCACTTTCGAGAGGGGTTGGTTCCGGCAAAGAGTCTGCCCTCATTCCATCCTCCATGTCGCGGTACCGAACACGGACGGTGAGAGTACGAGCAGCCAGTCCGGTCGCACGCAACTTTCGGCACAAACGATCGACCATGGCCCGCATAACAGCGAGGCAATAGGTCTCGTCGATCTGATCGGTCGCAAAGGTCTCCTGTTCACCAAATGATTTCGGGTCAGGTGAAGTAGGGATGACGGGGCGAGGATCGATTCCTTGGGCAAAATCTTGGAGCGAGGGAGCGGAGGAACCAGCAATCTTTTCCAATTCGGACAATGGCAAGTCTGCGACTTGGTGAATGTGGTGAAGTCCGGCTTGAAGATAGCGAGGCTCCGTTTTGCTCCCCACCCCGGGTAGCCAGCGCACTGGCAGTGGACTAAGAAATGCTCGTTCCTCGCCCGCGGGAACCTCGATTTGGTTCGCCGGCTTTTTCAGTTTGGAAGCCACCGCCGAGCAGAACTTATTTGTAGCTAGGCCCTGGGAAATGGTGATCTTGAGTTCAGATTCAACTTGTTGAGAGAGCCACCTCATGGAGTCCCTCGGGGGCTGAGGCTGATGGGTCAGGTCGAGATAGCCTTCGTCAATCGAGCAGATCTCAACTTCCGGGGTCAGGTCAAAGGCGTAAGCGAACAGAAGTTGGGAAAAGCGCTCATACTTTTCAAAATCGCCTGGAAGGATGATTAAGTTTGGGCAGAGGCGAAGCGCTTGGGATGTAGGCATGGGGGTGCGAACTCCTCTGGCGCGGGCGGGGTAGCTGGCTGAAGCGATAATTCCCCGAGAGGTTCCGCCAACGGCAATGGCTTTTCCGCGCAGGCGAGAATCGGCCGCTTGTTCGACCGAGGCGTAAAACGCGTCGGCATCGATATGAAGAATGGCGCGAGGTGAATCGTTCACATCGTGCGGACTAGGCAAGTAACGACTCCTTGGAGGACGGCGTCATCCTTCCGGATCGGTTGCAAGGGCGATGGGGGAGTGAAGGTGGTCTGAGGAAGGTGGTGGTAGCGGGTGAGGATCGCTTGGCCGTGGTGGAGAATGAGGGCGAGGTCTCCTTCTTTCAAAGGCCGAAACTCGATCAAGAGTCGGTCCTGCTTTCTCACCCCCAATTCTTTCCACTGGTCGGATTCGACTTGATGTAAAAAGGTGCGTCCCGGCTGATGGGGAATTTGATCAAGAATGGGCAGAAGGGGATGAGAATGGGTTGAATCCACGTGGTTAACCCATGGAAGCAAAAAGGGGAAAGGTCAACATCCCAATCACAGCACTAGTTTCGATCCGCCCAAATTCCTACTTTCCCGGGAAAGTGGGAGGATTAGCTAGAGCGGTCGTGGCCAGGGAAGCGCCTTTTGTTTTGGTAACTTCGGCGTAGCCGCCAAGGCATGGTGTCCCGTCGGGGGCGATAGGGTGCAGGAGGTGGGGCGGAGGGATCTCGGGGGCCCAAGGGGCGATGGGGGGCAGCAGTGTTGGCCGGCTCAGAAAAACCCTCCACTTTACGACGCAGAATTCCACGACCTAAGAAACGCTCCAAGGTCTTTAAGTGGGCAAAATCATCGTGAGCGAGAAAACTGATGGCTTCGCCAACCGCGTGAGCCCGACCAGTACGTCCAATTCGGTGGACGTAGTCCTCTGGGTGGCGAGGAAAGTCGTAGTTGATGACGTGAGAAATCCCCTCCACGTCGATTCCTCGGGCAGCAATATCGGTGGCAACCAGGACGCGAACTCGTCCAGTTTTAAAATCCTGCAATGCTCGTAAGCGCTGATTTTGCGACCGGTTGGCATGCAATGTGGCGCACGAAATTCGGAGTGATTCCAACCGGCGGGCGATGCGGTCGGCCCCGTGTTTCGTCCGGGAAAAGACCAAGACCGTCTTCATGGCCTCATTCTTGAGAAGATGGGACAGAAGAGAGGATTTGGCATGGTGAGAGACTTCGAAGAGGTATTGGGTCACCGTTTCGGCGGGATTTGATCGGCGTCCGATCTCAATCAGTTTCGGGTTATGCATGAACTCACGCGTTAATTTTTCCACCTCACGGGATAGGGTGGCGGAAAAGAGAAGCGTCTGCCGCTGGCGAGGGAGCAGCCGGACAATCTGTCGGATGGCTGGGACGAATCCCATATCGAGCATTCGATCCGCTTCGTCCAAGACCAAAAATTCAAGTGTGCGCAGGCTCTGTTCGCGTCCTCGGATGAGGTCGAGAAGTCTTCCTGGGGTCGCCACCACCAAATCGACGCCTTGCTGAAGAGCACGAATTTGAGGCCGTTCACTCACTCCGCCAAAGATGGTGGCGATGCGAAGCTGAAGGTGACGAGCGTAGGTGTGAACGTTTTCCTCCACTTGCACGACCAACTCTCGGGTGGGAACCATTATTAAAGCCCGGATTCCACGATGTTGCGGAGGTTGCGTTGCCATCATGGAGAGGAGGGGAAGGACAAAGGCGGCGGTCTTTCCGGTGCCGGTTTGGGCAATCCCCATTAAGTCGCTTCGCTGAAGAATGACGGGGATGGCGGCGGTCTGAATCGGGGTAGGCTCCGTATAGCCCGCATCCTTCACCGCGTGATGAATGGGTTCGGCTAAGCCAAGCTGTTGAAAAGGCATTCAACACTCTGCCCGAGGCCGAGCGACAAAGCACGAAAAGGATTGCGCAAAAAGGAGTGACTTCGACTGGGTGTGTTTAGGACTTCGGCCCGAGCATATTTTCCGGCCTGACTAGCTGGTCAAATTCGTCTGCCTTGAGATAGCCCAGGGCGAGACAAGCTTCTTTCAGGGTGGAATTCTCGTGATGGGCTTTTTTCGCCACTGCAGCCGCCTTGTCGTAGCCAATCTTAGGGGAAAGAGCCGTGACCAACATGAGTGAGCGGTTGGTGTAATCTTTGAGTTTGGCGGCGTCGGCTTGGATCCCTTCCACACAGAACTCACGGAAACAGCGGCATGAGTCAGCCAAAAGTTGAACCGAGTGCAGAAAATTGTGAATGATGACCGGCTTGAAGACATTGAGCTCAAAGTTGCCTTGAGAACCGGCAAATCCGATGGCCGAGTCGTTCCCGTGGACCTGAGCACAAACCATGGTCATCGCCTCCGATTGGGTGGGGTTCACTTTTCCCGGCATAATTGAGGAACCAGGCTCGTTTTCGGGAAGTTGAAGTTCGGCGAGACCGGCTCGGGGGCCTGAGCCGAGCCATCGGATATCGTTGGCAATTTTCATCAGAGCAACTGAAAGAGTTCGCAGGGTTCCACTGGCCGCCACGAGGGGATCGTGGGTGGCCAAAGCATAAAATTTGTTTTTGGCGGAAACAAAAGGAAATCCGGTGGACTTGGCTAAGTGGGCCGCAGCTTTTCCAGGAAATTGGGCATGGGTATTGAGACCCGTGCCCACGGCCGTGCCACCCAGAGCCAATTCATAAAGTTCGGGCAGAATTGCTTCGATCCGAG
>LIBO01000115.1 GCA_001438005.1 Verrucomicrobia subdivision 6 bacterium BACL9 MAG-120507-bin52
GTGCATAAGCTTTTGACGGGTCGGCGGGATCGGTTTCACACGATTCGGCAGCAGGGCGGTTTGAATGGCTTTATGTTGCGGACGGAGAGCGATCACGACTGTTTTGGGGCGGGTCATGCGGGTACGGCTTTGTCGGCGGCGCTGGGGATGGCCTCGGCGAGGGACATGCGGGGTGGAAAGGAACATGTGGTCTGTTTGGCGGGGGATGCGGCTTTTACCTGTGGAATCACGTTTGAGGCGTTGAATAACGTCTCCCACCACACCAAACGGTTGATCACGATTTTGAACGACAACAAGTGGTCGATCGACAAGAACGTGGGTGCGATTGCTGGTTACTTAAACAAGATCACGACCGATTCGCGTTTTATTCATCTCCATGAGCGGGCGGCCCACTTTATTGAAAAGCTGGGCGGAACGAAGGCGCTCAAGGTGGCTCGGCGGGCGGAGGAGCATGTGAAGGGAATGATTTTCCCGAGCGTAATTTTTGAGGAGCTGGGGGTGACGTATTACGGGCCGGTCGATGGTCACGACATTTCCAATCTGATTAAAATGTTCGAGTTCCTCAAAATTCAGAATTTTCCCGTTATTCTCCATGTGGTGACGACGAAGGGGAAGGGATACGAGCCGGCGATGGCAAAGCAGAAAAAGTTTCATGGTCTTGGACCGTATGACCCCGAAACGGGGGAGACGAAAGCCCTTGGTCAGCCGACTTATAGTGAGGTGTTTGCCGATCATCTTTCGAAAATGGCGGACAATGATCCCAGAATTGTGGCGATTACGGGGGCGATGCCCAACGGCACGGGGCTGGATCGATTCCAACCCAAGCACTTGGATCGCTACTTCGACGTGGGAATCGCGGAGGAGCACGCAGTCCTTTTTGCGGCAGGAATGGCCACGAAGGGTTTTAAGCCTTTCTGTGCGATCTACTCCACCTTCCTGCAAAGGGCCTATGACCAGATAATCCATGATGTGTGCCTGCAGAATCTTCCGGTTGTCTTTTGTATGGATCGGGGAGGTCTTTCGGGAGATGACGGGCCGACCCATCACGGCTTGTTTGACATCTCCTATTTGCGGGGCGTGCCGAACCTGATTCACATGTCTCCGAAAGACGAAGATGAGTTTGTCGATATGCTTTATACGGCCAGTTTGCATGCCGGACCGGTAGCCATTCGCTATCCCCGGGGCATTGGGCCGAACGCTGCGATTAAGAAAACCCCTTTGGCTTTGCCGATGGGCAAGGCAGAGGTGATCCGGCATGGGCAAAAGGTGGTCATCTGGTCGTACGGCCAGATGTTACCCATGGCAATGCAGCTTTCGGATGAGTTGAAAAAAGAGGAGGGGATCGAGGCGGCGGTGATCAATGCACGATTTGCCAAGCCGATCGATACCGCCTTACTGCAGCTTTTTGGTCAGAGTGCGGATGTGATCGTGACCTTTGAGGATCACGTGATCAAAGGGGGCTTTGGTAGCGCCATTTTGGAGGAGGTTTCGAATCTAGGTATGACTACCCCAGTGGTGCGGATCGGTTGGCCGGATGAGTTTGTCGATCACGGCAAGCCAGATGATTTACGGGTGCGATACGGACTGAGTGTGAAAGCGGCCAAAGAAAAGCTGTTACCCCACTTGGCCAAGATCAAGGGGACAGCCCGCAAGTCCCAACCCGTCGCGGCCTAATCCCAAAGGGGATCTGCGCTCTGCTCCTTTCATGAAAATCGTTCTGGCTTATTCGGGAGGCTTGGATACCTCCGTCTTGCTCGCTTGGCTCAAGGAAACGTATCGGGCTGAGGTGATTGCCTTCTGTGCGGATATTGGTCAAGACGAGGAGCTGCATGGCCTCCAAGCCAAGGCGGCCAAGACAGGGGCATCCAAAATCTATATTGATAATCTGCAGGAGGAGTTTGCGAGTGATTTTATTTTTCCGATGATGCGGGCGGGTGCGATCTACGAGGGGCAATATTTTCTTGGCACCTCCATTGCTCGGCCTCTGATTGCGAAGCGGATGGTGGAGATTGCCCGAAAGGAAAAAGCCCAAGCCATCGCCCATGGGGCGACGGGGAAGGGGAACGATCAGGTTCGCTTTGAACTGACTTCGGCCGCTTTGGCGCCGGATGTGGAGGTGATTGCTCCCTGGAGGGACGAGCGTTTTCGGAAGAGGTTCCCGGGGAGGGCGGAGATGATTCGCTACTGCGAACAGCGGAAAATTCCGGTGCAAGCCACGGCGAAAAAGCCTTACTCGATGGATCGGAACCTACTGCATATTTCTTACGAAGCGGGAATTCTGGAGGATCCATGGTTTGATGCGTTTGCCCCCGGCAACAAGAAGATGTTCACCCTTTCGGTTTCGCCGGAGGACGCGCCCAACAAGGCGGAGTATGTAACCTTGGAGTTCCGTAAGGGCGATTGCGTTGCGGTAAATGGGAAAAAGCTTTCACCGCTCGCGGTGATGCGGGTGCTGAACAAGCTGGGTGGAAAACATGGGGTGGGTCGGGTGGACATGGTGGAGAACCGCTTTGTGGGGATGAAAAGTCGAGGCGTCTATGAGACCCCGGGCGGGGCGATTCTTCATTTTGCCCATCGGCAGATGGAAAGTCTGACGATGGATCGCGAGGTGATGCATCTACGGGACAGTTTGATCCCCAAATATAGCGAGTTGGTCTACTACGGTTTCTGGTTCGCACCGGAGCGTTTGGCACTGCAAGCGCTGGTGGAGGAGAGCCAAAAGAACGTGAGCGGAACGGTACGGGTGAAGCTGTACAAGGGAGGAATTTATGCCGCGGGCCGGAAATCCCGGCTCAGCTTGTACAACCCTGAGATTGCCACGATGGAGGCGGATCCGACCAAGGCCTACAATCAGGACGATGCGACAGGTTTTATCCGGTTGAATGGGTTGCGACTTAAAGTCGCGGCGAAGGTAAAAAAGAAGTAGATCAGCGCCGGCGGGCGCCGAAGGTGTATCCGCGGTGGGTGCGAACTCCCCTCATGCGGGTCTGGGCCACGGTATGACCCTCTTCAAACAGGGCGGTGAAGCGATAGGGGAAGCTTTCCAATTTCTTGCGTGGCAGCTTTTGGCCCAGCATTCGTTCAATCGCTTCCACATGGGGGAGCTCCTCAGCCACAAATAGGGTTAATGCATCGCCCTCCTTGGCGGCGCGACCGGTACGGCCAATTCGGTGAACGTAATCCTCGGGATGTTGGGGGACATCGTAATTAATGACATGGGTGACGCCTGCGATGTCGAGCCCGCGAGCGGCAATATCGGTAGCAACAAGGATTGGGTATTTGCCGGAGCGGAAACCTGCGAGGGCTTCGGTTCGCTCCGTCTGAGATCGGTCGGAGTGGAGGACCCCGACGGGATGGGGGAGGTTGGAAAGGCTGCCAGCGACGCGGTCGGAGCCCATCCGGGTGCGGCAGAAAACGATGACGCTTTCGTAGTGCGTTTTTTCCAGGAGGCCGAGAAGGAGTTCGTGTTTCTGATCCGCCGCCACGGGATAAAGCGCGTGGGTGACGGTTTCGGCGGCGGATTGGCGGAGGCCGATTTCGACCGTGACGGGCTCTTTTAAGGCCCACTGGGTGAGACGTTCGATTTCGGGAGGGATCGTGGCAGAGAAAAAGAGAGTTTGGCGTTTTTCAGGGCAGAGGGAGACGATTCGTTTGACGTCGGGCAGGAACCCCATATCCAACATGCGATCCACTTCATCTAGGACGAGGTGTGTTAGATTGCCGAAGTTGAGGTCGCCTTGACCAACGAGGTCGAGGAGACGTCCCGGGGTGGCCACAAGAATATCGATTCCGCGTTGGATCTGTTCCCGTTGCGCTCCGTACCCGACCCCACCGTAGATCAGTCCGACGCGAAGCCCCGTATGCTTGGCAAACTTTTGCAGAGCTTCAGAAACCTGGTCGGCCAATTCGCGGGTGGGTTCCAGAACCAGGGCGCGGAGTTTTCCAGGTTTGTCGAGGTGTTGAAGGATGGGGAGGGCAAAAGCGGCTGTTTTTCCAGTGCCTGTTTGGGCAGAGCCGATGATGTCTTTTCCCGATAAGGCGATGGGTATAGCCCGAGCTTGAATTGGGGTAGGCTCTTGGAAGCCGAGATCCTGGGTGGCTTGAAGAACGGAGGCCGTCAGGCCGAGAGAGGCAAAATCCACTCAAAATCCTATTCGCAAAGGGTGATGGGAGCAAGCGGGATGGGGTGACAATACGATGGACGAGGAGGGCGGTCGTTTTTATGGTGTTGGATTGATGAAGTCTGCTTATGAGCTTGCGATGGAGCGTCTTTCGGCTCA
>LIBO01000116.1 GCA_001438005.1 Verrucomicrobia subdivision 6 bacterium BACL9 MAG-120507-bin52
GGAGTTATTGGGGGAGGTGGAGGAGAAGATTTTGCGTCCGACTCTGGCGGGATTGAATCAGCTGGGGATCGATTATCGGGGGGTTTTGTATGCGGGGTTGATGCTGACGGCGGAGGGTCCGAAGGTGTTGGAATATAATTGCCGTTTTGGGGATCCGGAGACGGAGGTTTTGTTGCCGCTGTTGGGTTCCCCTTTGTGGGATTTGTTGGTGGCGGCGGCGGAGGGGGATTTGGGAAGAGTGAAAGTGCAAAGTGGGTCTGGGGCGGCGATGACGGTAGTGATGGCGGCCGAGGGGTATCCAGCGAAGCCCGTGTTGGGGCAGCGGATCCAGTGGGGGGAGGAGACGCTGGGGACGGCGATCTTTCACGCGGGGACGCAGGAGGGAAAAGATGGGGTGGAGGTTGCGGGGGGGCGGGTTTTGGCGGTGACGGGTTGGGGAAAAGATTTGAAAAGTGCCCGAGATCGGGCGTATGGGGCGGTGGGAAAAATACATTTTTCGGGACAACATTTTCGCAGGGATATTGGACATCGGGCCTTGGAAAAAGTTGTTTACGAGAAGTGAAAAGTTAAGGTTGGTCTGAGATGAATTTAGCGAAATCAGCTGCTTTTCTACTGGTGGGACTGGTTCTAGGAATTGGGGTGGCGCCCCGTTTGCCCGAGCTGCAGAAAAAATGGGCGGTGGTGGTAGAAAGGGTGAAGACGAAGGCGCGGCCGGTGGCCCGAGCAGAGACGGCGGCGGCTCCGGCACGACCGGCGGCGGTGCCGACACCGCAACCTGTCGGGATACTGAAGGGAGTGGAGGCGGGAGAAATCGGTCGTCTGCTGGGAACAACGGAGGAGGCGAGTCCGGCAAAAATCACCAAGGCTCTGGAGCAATCAGGCGGAAGGTGGGCGGTGGCTGAGGCCAGAAAGGCGGCGTCTCCGGAGCGGCCGTGGGTGGCGGAGCTTTTGCCGGGGCCGGTGGCCTACTGGCGAGTGAGGAGCCTGGGGGTGGCGGTGTCGGAGGCGATGGGTCGTGATTGGGTGGTGTGGAAGCAGAAAAATCCTCTGGGTGCGGTGTTGGATTTGCGGGAGTGCAAGCCTGCCCAGAGTCTGGCAGCGGCGGCGGAGGTGGCGGGTTTGTTTGTGACCCCTGGGGAGGTTTTATTTACGTGGCGGGATGGTGCGGGGCGGGAGAAAGTCTTTCGATCGGATCGGCAGCCGCTGGGTTTGGGTGAGGGCTATCCGCTGATTGTTTTGGTGGGGCCTGAATTACGTGGGGCGGGCGAGTTGTTGGCCTATCTTTTACAGGAGCGGGGTGGGGCAATTTTGGTTGGGCAATCCACGGCGGGTCAGATGGGGTGGTTGGCCGAGACGCGTCTGTCGACAGGTCGATCCCTTTATCGGTCGAAGGGGGAGATTGTGCTGCCGGGTGGGCAAGCCCCTTTAGGAAGACCCTTGCCGCCGGATTTAAATTTAGCGAGTGGGTCTGTGGTGGATACGGAGATTTGGCCCGGGGGCGAAGCGACGATTGCCTCAACGGTGGCGGAGGTGCCCCCGATTAAGCGACCGAATGAGGCCTTGTTGCTACTGGGTGAGGATGCGGAGATGGAGGAGTTGCGGTCGGAAAAAGAGGGCAAAGATGAACCCAAAAGACCCCCTCAGGACAAGGGGTTACAGCGGGCGGGAGATCTTCTTCGGGGGTTAAGGAAGATTCCACCGGGCCGGCGGGCATCATTTGACCCGTGTGATTTTCAAGGGCAAGTTTATTGCTCTACGACTTAACATGAAAAACGTCCTCTTTGTTTGCACGGGAAATGTCTGCCGCAGTCCGATGGCGGAGGAGCTCCTCCGTAGTCACCTGAATGGGCATCAAGACATCAAAGTTGGTTCGGCTGGAATCGGAGCGGTGGAGGGTCAGCCGGCAAGCCCTTTTGCGGTCGAGGTGATGAAGGAGAAGGGGCTGGATATTAGTCGGTTGCGGAGTCGACCGATTCAGCAGGAGATGGTTCGCCACGCAGATTGTATCTTTGTCATGACCTACGGGCATTTGGATTCTTTGCTGCTTTTGTATCCTTCGGCGGCCGAGAAAACTTTCATGCTACGAGAATTTCAGCCTGGGCTCTCGCCGGATGAGCGAGAGGTGGACGATCCGATCGGGCAATCGCGGGAGACTTATCGGGCTTGCCGAGATCAGATGGCCGATTCGATGCCGTCCCTGCTGGAGGTGGTGCGGAACGGGGTGGGGAAGAGTGTGGGCGCGAGTGGATCCATGGCGATTGGGTTGGCGGGGGATGCCTCGGGCAAGATTTTAAAGTCGGAAGCGGCGGAGGTGCTGCGGGAAGAGGGGTGTTTGACGGTGATGTTAGCCGCTGGGGGTACGGAGGAGTTTCCCGAGATTGCCAAGGTAGCGGCGATGGCCATTGCGAGTGGGCGTTTGCAAGGGGCGGTCTTGGTGGGGCGATCCGGGATCGGGCTGTGTATGGCGGCCAACCGTTTCCCCAGCGTGAGAGCCGTGGTGGCTCATTCTCCCGAGGCAGCTCGTCTGGCGCGCGAACAGTATAACGCCAACGTGCTCTGTCTGGGGGCAGATGACCTAGGGGCTTCGGATGCAAGAGCGAGTGTGCAGGCGTGGATCTCTGCCTCGTTTCATGGGGCACGGCGCGAGCTGGCGGTAAATCAGTTAGCCGATTTGGGTGGGGGAAGAGGCGGGGATCCGGTGGGGCAGGATTTAGCCCGGACGGATGAGCGGGTGGCGAAGGCGATTCGTTTGGAACATCGAAGACAGTCGGAAAATATTGAGCTGATCGCATCGGAAAACTTCACCAGTCCCGCGGTGATGCAGGCGCAGGGATCTTGTCTGACCAACAAGTATGCGGAGGGATATCCGGGACGAAGATGGTATGGCGGGTGCGAGTTTGTCGACGATGTGGAGCAGGCGGCGATTGATCGGGCGAAGGAGTTGTTTGGGGCGGAACATGCCAATGTGCAACCGCATTCGGGTGCGCAAGCGAACACGGCGGTGTACTTCGCCTTTTTGAAGCACGGGGACAAAATTTTGACGATGGATCTGGCGCATGGGGGACATTTGACCCATGGGCACCCGAAAAACTTTTCCGGAATGTTTTACACGGTGAAGCACTACGGGGTGGATCCGAAAACCGAACGGGTGGATTACGATCTATTGGAGAAAGCGGCGATTGAGTTTCAGCCCAAGATGATCACGGTGGGAGCTTCGGCGTACTCGAGATTGCTGGACTATGCCAGGATGAGGGAGATTGCGGACAAGGTGGGGGCGCTGCTTTTTGCGGATATGGCGCACGTTTCCGGCTTGGTCGCGGGCGGGGTGCATCCCAATCCCGTGCCGCACGCGGATTTTGTGACGACGACCACGCACAAGGGGCTGCGGGGCCCGCGAGGAGGAATTATTTTGTGCAAAGCCAAGTACGCCAAAGAGATTGATTCCATGGTGTTTCCCGGAGTGCAAGGAGGGCCGTTGATGCATGTCATCGCGGGCAAGGCGATCTGCTTCTTGGAGGCGTTGAAACCTGAGTTCAAGGAGTATCAGGCGCAGGTGGTACGAAACGCACGGGCTTTGGCGGAGGGGCTGAAGAGGCACGGGTATCGAATTGTTTCGGGCGGAACGGACAATCATCTGTTGCTGGTGGATCTGCGGCCGATGGGGATGGACGGGAAGGTGGCGCAGGAAGCGTTGGATGCGGCGGGGATTACAGCGAACAAAAATTCGATTCCATTTGATACGGCCTCCCCGATGAGGCCTTCGGGAATCCGATTAGGAACCCCGGCGATGACAACAAGGGGAATGAAGGAGTCGGAGATGTTTGACATTGCCAATTTGATTCATGAGGCATTGCAGATGCGGAATGACCCTGCGGCTTTGGAGAGGGTGCGGGAGGAAGTGCGGCGGTTGACGGCGGACTTTCCTCTGGCCAGTTAGACGGATTTGGAAGCCCCGACCGATCTGCAGGTGATCGGGAGTGAGTTGGCCATTCGCTGGCCGGATGGAGAAGAAAGTTTTTATCCGTTGGAACAGGTGCGGAGGCGCTGTCCTTGTGCTGCCTGTTGTGGAGAGCCGGGGTTGACCCGACCTGTGCCTGCGCAAACAAGCTCGCTGACGGCGGAGAGTTTTCGGCTTCGGGGAATGCAAACGGTGGGTGGTTACGGGATTCAGCCCACATGGGAGGACGGGCATGGGACGGGCATTTATTCGTGGGAGTATTTGAAAAAGATCAGCGCCCGCATGGGAAGTGATGAAA
>LIBO01000117.1 GCA_001438005.1 Verrucomicrobia subdivision 6 bacterium BACL9 MAG-120507-bin52
GCCTTTAACGCTATCCGATTTTTCACTACTTTGGTAGAGGCGGTTTCGCCCTAGCCACCCCGCGACTCATCGATTTAGACAATTTGACCGAGGCGACCATGGGACTGGCCGCCCTACCAAACTCCGCAAATTTCCCACTCCCTTTGTTTTCATCTTCATCTTAAACTTCACTCATGTCCCCTCTCCTCCTCTTCATCATGGCGGGAGGCTCCGGCGAGCGTTTCTGGCCCCTCAGCCGAAAGGCCAAGCCCAAACACCTCCTCAAACTGGTCTCCTCCCAAACCCTGCTCGAGGAGACTGTCCTCCGACTCAAGCCCCTCGCCCGCAAACCCGCCCATCTTCTGATCCTCACCAACCACGAGCAGATCCCCGGTATTCGCCACGCCCTGCCCCGCTTCCCGAAAAGCTCCCTGATTCCCGAACCGGCCAAGCGTGATACCGCTCCCGCCGCCGCCTTGGCCACCGCCCTCGCCCTGCGCACCCATCCCGACGCCATCTTGGCCCTCCTCCCGGCCGATGCTGTCATTGGCAAGGCCCCGATTTTTCGGGCTCAATTAGCCGCCGCTGCCCGGGCCGCCCAGAATTCCTCATCCTTTGTCGCCCTGGGCATCCAACCCTCTTACCCCGCCACAGGCTTTGGCTATCTTCACCTCGGTCGAAAAACCCTGCCGCAGATCAAGGGCGGCCCTTTTCTCTGCGTGCGTCGCTTTGTCGAAAAACCATCACTTGCGAGAGCGAAAACCTTCTTGAAGTCCCGCCAGTATGCTTGGAATGCGGGAATCTTTGTTTGGAAAGCTTCCACCTTCCTGGCCGAGGCCCGACGCCAACAGCCCGCCCTCGCCCGATTTATCGAAAGGTTCCCGAAACGAGGCTCTTATGCCTCCTACCTCAAGCGCGAATTCCCCAAACTACCGAAAATCTCGGTCGACTACGCCATCATGGAAGGAGCCAAATCGGTCCTCGCCATTCGAGCCGCTTTTCCTTGGGACGACGTCGGCTCGTGGAGCGCTCTCCCCGCGCATTTGCCCACCGATAAACAAGGCAACACCTTCCGCGGTCAGGTTCTCTCCTTGGCGTGCCAAAACACCCTTGCTCTGGCCCACGGAGGCCGTCCGATCGCCCTGCTCGGCACAGAAAACCTCGTGGTGGTCGATACCCCCGATGCCCTCCTTGTCTGCCCGAAGGATCGAGTGCAAGAGGTGAAGAAGCTGCTCGCCCTCCTGCCCAAAGATGTTCTCTAAGCCGGGCCCGAATCCCAAAATCGAAATTTAGAACAGTGAAGCTGCCCGCCCCACTGCTGCAGGCGAATCAGCCCCTGCCCGATCCGGCAAAGTCGAACCGAGACGGATGTGTGGCCATCACCCGGGAGTTAACACCCCAGCGTCTTCTGGAGGCTTACCCGAAGGGAATTTTTCCATGGACCGAAAATCCGGTCACCTGGTGGTCTCCAGATCCCCGTGGGATTTTACCCCTGGATCGATTCCACGTGCCCGCTCGGCTGGAGCAAACGATTCGATCTGGCATTTTCTCCTTCACCATCAACCACTCCTTTGACGAGGTGGTCCAAGGTTGCGCTGAGCCCGCGATCGGGCGGGAGGAGAGCTGGGTCGGACCGGCGTTTCGCAAGGCATACAGCGAACTGCATCGAATGGGGTACGCGCAATCTTTTGAAGTTTGGCATAATGGCAAGCTGGCCGGAGGCCTTTACGGGGTGAGGATGGGAGGTTTTTTTGCCGGAGAATCGATGTTTCATCGCGTGCGGGATGCTTCCTCGGTTGCCCTCGTTTTGGCGGTGCGATACCTCATCGCAGAGAGCTGCTCCCTCTTTGATCTGCAAATGGTGACTCCTCACACCGCAAAGTTCGGCGGGATTGAGGTTTCCAGAGACGAATATTTACAGCGACTCAAGCGCGCGATTCCGTAGGAAATCAGGAGGAAATTCGCCAAATTTTTGGCATGGGGAATAGCAGCGGGCTGACCACCAAAACAATCAGCGGTTTGAACCATACGTCGGTCGCTCGGTAAATCGTGTTCCCCATTCCGTCGCACATGAGCCCGAGGCAGGCAATCGCTAGGATCGCCCCCTTCCACCTTTCCCCTGCCGCCTCGGTCCAGTAGCTCACCGCGGCAAAGGCCAGCAGGGGCGAGATGAGCACATAACTATTGGTCTCCGCTCTTGGGTTAAAAATCGTCCAGATCAACGCGGTGGCGACCCACAAACCCCACGACCCGTGGATGGCCCCGCCCCTTCGTACGCTCCACCCCACCCAAAGAAGAGCCGACCCAGCCGCCGCCACCCGCGTGAGAGAATGCAACGGAAACGGATTCGGTAGCCCCATCTTTTCGATCAGGCCAAAGAGATCACTCACCCGCAGATTTTCCGGCGTGTAGGAGTGAGTCAGCTTGGCCCAAAATTCCAGCCACTGCCCCCAAGCGTACGAGGGAGTGGGATGGACAAAGCCCACGAGCGCCGTCACCAGCAGGCCGATAAGCAACGGCAAACGCATCGGGGCAAAGGTGGCGAAGACCAGCAGCCAAGGCGCGACCGCAATCGGCTTCAGCACGAGGCAGAGACTTAAGAGGAGAGCGACCAGATTCCACCTCTGCCCCCGTAGGTTCACCGCCGCCAACACCAAACAGGCTGAAAGCGAGAGATTGGTCTGACCATTGTTGATCGACGCTAACGAGGCCGGAACGGCCAGCAGGACGAGTAGGGCAAATATTGAATTTGACTGATGTGGGTCCCTGCTTTTTGCATGAAAGGTTGCGGCGAGCCTCCATAGTCCCCATCCGAAAAGTCCGACACCCAACAGGCGCCAGGCAATCTCGCCAAGAACGGAAGGTTGAATCCAATGGAACAGGCTAAAAAGAACGGCAAAGGTAGGGATATACAAAAACCCGTGCGTTCCTCCTGGGTACATCGACTCCCCCACCCACCAGTGAGTCGAAGCAAACCGATAGTTGGGCACTACCCCCGTGCGCGTTGGATTCAGGATGAGGTAAAGCGACATTCCGATGAAAACCAACCCCAGCAGACCCCACCCGACACGAGCCCAGCAGTTGCGCATAGGTGATTTCATGCGAATCGGCCAAACGAAGCAAGAGAGCTTTGTCGGGAGTTATAAGAAGGTAACTTTGCCCGTATTCACATCATAAATGGCGCCCACCATCAAAATCTTATTCTCTCTGACTAGCCTGTCTAAAATCCGGCTGTTTTCCCGAATATAGCTGATCGTATTCACCACGTTCTTTTGGGCTACTTCGTCGGCAAAGGCTCTCTTCCGGTCGTCACTCCAACTGGAAAAGTCCTTCAACTGAGTCGAATCAATCGAGCCTTGAATGATGGCCACCAAATCATCCAAATGATCGCAGCCGGTTGCCTCCGACGCTTTTTTGCCAGCCACTTTGAGGTCGACCGATGCCCTGACGGCACCACAGGACGTATGACCCAAGACCAAGAGAACCTTTGATCCCGCGACCCCGCAGGCGTACTCCAAGCTGCCAATCATCTTATCCCGGGCCACATTACCCGCGATCCGGGCGACAAAAGCTTCCCCTAAGCCCAAATCGAAAATGTGCTCCACCGGCGCCCGGCTATCGATACAGCCGAGCACAGCGGCGATGGGAAATTGGGCCGCCGCCGTGGCCCCCGCCTGCCGCCTTAAATCGCGCACCAAGGGACGGCCCCGCAGGAATCGCTCATGACCGGCCTTAAGAATCTCCAATACTTCTGCCGGCTTCAGGGAGCTCTGCACTTCCCGGCTGGAGTAGTCGGCAAAGACAACTTCCTGCTCCCCGAATTTGCCGTACCTCTCTTTTAAGCCGATCGATTTGAACTCCACCCCGTGGGCCTTGGCCGTCACATTTTTAAAGTCGTTCAGCAGATCGAGAATGTCTGGGTCAATATAGTCGCAGTTCCGGGCATCGATCAGCACGGTGACCCCCCGCACCACGCCGTAGAGAGCCTTTTGCATCGCCGCTCGATTGAAAAAGCTGACGGTGGGGGGCAATTCGATTCGCATGACATTTCCCGAAAGGTGCTTCTCCATTACCTGATGAATCGGCTTGCGAAAATTACTATAAAGAATAAAGAGGAGACTGACGCCTAACCCGACCAATATTCCCGTCAAAAGATTCGTCATGACGATGGCGGCGACAGTGACGGCAAAGGGAAGAAACTGGTATTTCCCCCCCCGCCACATCTG
>LIBO01000118.1 GCA_001438005.1 Verrucomicrobia subdivision 6 bacterium BACL9 MAG-120507-bin52
GAGTTACCTGACAAATAACAACCAGAGTGGGGTGTACCGGATCTTGCGTGGGGATGTGGGGGAGAACGTGAGTAGCAACTATAGTATCGAGTATCGGGAGGGGACCTTGACGGTGTTGAGGCAGAGTGTGATGACGGAGGGGACGGTGGTGCCGTTGGGGGCGGGGAGTGGGTTTACGTTGATGGTGATGAGCAATCGGTCGGTGACCAACTGGGGGTCGACGTTGTTGGGGGTGGTACCTGATGTGATTAATCCTGGGAAGGTGGGGACGGCAGGATTTATTGGGGCCAATGGGGTAGGGGTTGGGTCTGGGTCGGAGTTTGGGATGGCGTGGACGCTGAGTGAGGAGGCGGTGGTGTGGGGAGCGACGAATAACAATGCGGCGTTGACGCAGAAGCCGACGAATTTGGTGGGGTTGGTGGGGTTATCTGGGGGAGTGAATCATGTGGTGTATCACCAGGAGCAGGGGAGTAATCGGGTGGCGGTGGCGGGGGCGTGGGGGACGAATGGGTCGGGGCAGACGAATGTACCCGGGGAGTTGAGGGGGAGTGGGGCAGGGGTGGTGGGGGTGAGTGCGGGTCAGAATTTTGGGTTAGCGGTGAGGACCAATGGTCAGGTGATGGCGTGGGGTAGTCCGGTGGGGGGGGTGACGACGGTGCCGGTGGGGGTGAGTAACGTGGTGGGGTTGGCGGCGGGGACGTATCATGGGGTGGCGTTGAAGGGGGATGGGACAGTGGCGGCGTGGGGCTTTCCGGCGGGGGCGACGAGTGTGCCTGGGGAGTTGACGAGCCGTGGTTCGAACAACTTTGTCAGGGCGGTGGCGGTGGCGGCAGGAGGGGAAGGGGTGTTGGTGTTGCGGGCGGACGGGAGTTTACGAGCGTGGGGTGCGCAGAGTTGGGCGGCGAACTTGCCGGTGGCGGCAGCGAATAATCCATGGGTATCGGTGTCGGCGTCTTCGACGCATGCGGTGGGGATGAGGCAGGATGGGACGGTGGTGGTGTGGGGGAATACGAATGGAGCGATTACCAATGTGGCGGGGTTGAGGGGGTTGGTGCCGATGGGTGGGGCGGATAGTGACGGGGATGGGTGGGCGAATGAGGCGGAGTTGCGGGTGGGGAGTGATCCGTTGTCGAGGACGAGCCAACCGGTGAAGGCGAGTTTTGGGGTGACGTTTAGTTATGGGAGCAACGCGAGCACGTTCCTCACGTCGACCAATGTTTCGGAGGGGACCAACCCGGTGGTGGGGACGTTGGCGATTTTGGATACGATGGGGAGGTTAGAGGATGGGAATCAGACGGAGATGACGGTGGAACTTACGCAAGAGTCGCTCAAGACGTTTGAGCCGGTGAGTCGAACGAACCGGGAGCTGAGGTTTAAGAGTGCGCCGGTGTACGACGGGGTGAGCAGTAACAATGTGTACAAGGTGGAGGTGCTGGTGCGGGACAGTGAAACCTCGGCCGCGTTGATGACGACGTTGGCGGTGAATGTGGGCAATGTGGCGCCGCAGATTACGGGGAACACAAGCTTTACGATCGATGAGAACGTGGCCATGGGGAGTGGGGTGGGGACGTTGGCGGCAACGGAAAGTAACGTGACCTGGTCGATCACGTCGGGCAATGAGTTGGGGTTGTTTGCGATTGATGGGCAGAGCGGACAGATCAGGACGGCGGGAGCCATTGATTACGAGGCGTTGAGCAATAAGACGATCACGTTAGGGGTAAGGGTGACGGATGCGGGGGGAGCAGCGAGCTCGGCCGATGTGACGATTACGGTGAGGGATGTGGATGAGGGGATGACGCCGCAGTTGTGGTTGGCGGGCAGTGGGTGGACGGAGATGAGTCCAGAGTTGTGGCTGAAGTATGCGGTGGGTGGAGCCTTATCACCGACAGGATCTTCGGAGAATACGGTGACGATGTTGGACAGTGAGAAGCTGTCGTTGACGGCGATTATTCGGACCAATGATTTAAGTCTGAGTGTGCTGGGGGAGGCGGGGGTGGATTTAAGCAGTTGGCAGACCAACGGGGTGAGTGTGGCGCCTTCGGCCAGTCAGGACGGTGTGCCCGATGGATCCGCAGCGTCGGATCTACAGTGTGGATCGCACCAATAGTCCTTCCAGGCAGTTCTTGCGGTTAAGGGTTACTCGGTAGGGGGATTTACTATTCGGTTTTTTGAAAGGGGAAGTTGGCTGGGCCAACTCGGCTAGTGGAAGGAGGTCCGACCTGCCGCATGGGAATGCCAGTATCTGGGTTCACCTTGGAACCTCCGACTTGGACTACGTTGACATCAATAATAGGAGCTGTGGTCGATTCCTGGGCGAAGGCGGTACTGATAGGGAAAAACGATTTCAAACGGTCGGCCGCAAGAAGTAGAACAATTAACCAAAGGGCGAATTGCGACCAAGGATCTAGGGTTAGGGTAATTTTTGTTTTCATAAATTGAATCTATAAAATGTGCCGAGGGGTGCCAAAGCAATTTTGCTAAACCCGACCAAAGGCAAAAACACAAACCAGTAGGAGGAGTAGAGCCTGTAAGATAAGGCCTGTGAGGGCGGAGAAGGGGTCGCGGCCGTGGAAGTGGCACCGCTCGTGCAGGCGATGAAGTTTTTCCACCCAAGTGGGCGGGCGAGGGAGGAGATCGCGAAATCCGGTGAGGTAGTCGGGAGCCATCGAGCCGATGGCGCCGGCCAGAAGCAGGGGGAGTGGAACGGAGAGGAAAGCAGGGGACCGAAGAAGGATGAGAAAAACAATTAAGGCGACGATCTGATCGGCGATCGAGAGGGGAAGGAGGCGGGAGAGTTTTGTTTTGCGGTCGGGGGCGGAGTGGATCCAGTGGCCGATGCCTGAATCCCCATGGGGAATGGCGTCGAGAGCCAGATGGCTGAGGGCAGAGGCAAGAAAGACGGGAATTTCCCCGCCTGGGACGCACCGGGCGAGAAACATTCCGACCGGGATATGGACAGGAGAAAACAAGGATTTATCGACCCGACTTAGCAAAAGCACGGACGAAGCGAGCCACACGTTCCGAGTCGATTTTTCCGTTCCGTTTAAGAGCAGTCCCCACGATGAAGCCTGTTGCCTCGGGAAGAAATTCGGAAAAACTGTCTAGCGTTGTTCCGCTCCCAATCAGTAACGGGGCTTGGGGGGCAGCACTGTGGGCACGACGGACATGATCCGGATCTGTGCCGTGTCCTGTTCCTGCCCCACTGAGAATGAGAGCGTCCGCACCGCCGCGCCCCCATGCGTCACGAGCTTCATCCTCGACCGTATATCCAGGAGCAAGGGGAGCCGAATGTTTGACATCCACATCGGCAAAAATGTGGATCCTTTCCGCACCGATGGTTTTGCGAAAGCGAAGGAGGCTTTCCGCGATGCCTGAGAGAATTCCCTGATCCGCCACTCGAGCTCCGACGAGTACGTTTACGCGTATAAAATCCGCTCCAACAGCGTGAGCGATAGCGATGGCACCCACGCCGTCGTTCCGCAGGAGATTGATGCCGAGAGGAGCAGGAAAAAGATCGCGAGCTTCTGAAGCCAGCGAGGTCAGGCAGGCAATGGTAGCAGGGCTGGAGGAGTGTAAGGGAAAAGGGGTATCGCCAAAATTCTCCATGATGACGGCGTGAGCTCCTCCCTTTTTCAAAGCTAGGAGATCGCGGCGCATCGATTGGCGGATGGGTTCGAGTTTCCCTTTGTAGTTGGGGGCGGTTGGGAGAGCAGGCAGGTGGACAACGCCAATGAGGCAGGGTTTTTTTGAAGATAGGAAAAGTGGTTTCATGCCAATCATTGGATGATTCGTTTCAAGGGTTGAATTGGGTTGCGAGGGTCTTTCTAGGTTCAACTTTGTTGCAAGTGAAGTCGGGGGGATGTTTTATTTTTGTTCCTAAACTTGAGCGGTGCGGGCTTGGACGGTACGGAAGGTTTTATCGCCGACGATGGAGGTGTTGATGATGACGAGGGGAGCGTGAGGGTGGACGAGACCTTTGAGAAGAAGTTCCCCGATCGCCTCCTGAATGACGGTTTCGCGTTCGGTGCGTTCGAAGGGAAGACAGCGGGCGCGAACGCCGTAGTGGAGGGCGAGTTGGCGGGCGAGGTTGGGCGTGAGGGTAAAAGCGTAAATGGGGGAAACGCGGGGTCGGAGGGCGGCGGTGACTCGGGCCATGCGACCCGTTCGGGTAAAGAGAA
>LIBO01000119.1 GCA_001438005.1 Verrucomicrobia subdivision 6 bacterium BACL9 MAG-120507-bin52
CAAACTCGACGGGCTTGGCAATCCGTAGGTCCAAGCTGTGATGAACCGGACAACCGAGCGCAGCCGCTTCGAGCAATTTTCTTTGCGGATGATTCTCGGGAAGCGGGATCTGAATTTTCGACTTTAGGGCAACGATTCGACGGGGCGTATCGCTGCTCATTTCTTTGGTTGTTTCAACCTTCATGCCCTCGAGGTTGAGCGAGTGTCTCTTGGCCGCGATCCCCATAATCGTGGCCATACAGGTGGCTAAAGCAGTAGCGACGAGATCGGTCGGGGAGAAGGATTCTCCTTTCCCCTCATTATCGACGGGCGCATCGGTCGTTAGATTAGTTCCGGAAGGACCGTGGGTGGCCGAGCAGTGCAGCTGGCCCTCGTAGGAGACGGAGATCTTAACCAAAACTGGCTTAGCCCTGCCCTGCGCCAGGGCTGCGGGCCCAACCGCCAGCCATGCCTAAAAGAAACATGATTCCGGATCCGGCCGCGGCCCCAAGCAATACCTTTAAAAGCTCCAGCGTCATCGAGCGCCGCTGATTTTGCAGAGCCCGCTCGGTGCCAATTCGAAGCTGGGCTTTTTGGGCATCGGTCTGCTGAGTGAGTTTCGTCATAAACTCGGGCCCTTTGAGCGTGGTCCGGTTTTGTTGATTGAAATTGCTGACCACCGCTTGCAGCTCCGTCGCATCGAGCGTTTTGACCCGGTCCACCGTGGTTTCCAGTTGGCGCATCTGGGCTTGGCTTTGTGCCGTAATCTGCTGCTCCGCCACCACGATCAGGCGATTGCCGGTGATGAGGGCGGCGACAATGACGAGAAGAAAACCTCCGGCGTAAATAAAGGGAACAAAGGAGAGAAGTCGCATGATCGTCCTCTCAATGGGCAGGGGCATCACCCGTGGAAATGCCAGTAACACTCCCAGAGCAAGAAGCGGAACGGGGGTCCGATCCACTAAGCCCGAGCTAAAGCGAAAAGCCTGCAAGGCTCCCCCGAAAGGGTTGGCCAGAAGTTGAAATAGCAGGTCGATTCCAGCAAAGACCAGAAGTCCATAACCGACAACGCGAAGAATTTGTGGGGCGGGTGAAGGAGTTTTCATGTGAAGCACCTTGGCGGAGTCCGCAAAATTGTCGAGTCCGAAGGAGTGCTATTGTCCTCCCCCTTCTCATAACTTATTCATCCACAGCAGTATTCAGTTTTCTTAACGAGTGCGAAAAAATAACCGCATCTTTCCCGAATTAGGGTAGTTTAATCCTCTAGATGCTACCGATCCTTGAGCCAGCGGATTGGAACCGGGCCAAAGCAGGCCAGCTTCTGCAAAGAGCTGGTTTCGGAGGGACACCAGCGCAGGTGGATGCTCTTGCCTCTCTGTCCCCCCAGCAGGCTGCACGCTCCTTATTCGACTCTGCGCCTCCATCCAAAATCGAGCCGCCTCCATCTATTCTTCTCCCCACACTGGGCGACAAAATGAGAACGGAGCGGAATCGGCTGAAGCTGATGGACCCGAAAACACGGGCACAGAAAAACCAGGAAATCAATCGTGCGATCCGTGCCGAGCGAGAGAAGCGCCTGACCGAGCTGCGCGGTTGGTGGCTGAACCGCATGGCTGATCCCCTGACCGCGGCGCACGAGAAAATCGTCCTCTTCCTCCACGGCCACTTTGCCACCAGTGAGGAGAAGGTAAAAAATCCGCAACTTCTTTGGCTGCAAAACCAGATGTTTCGCCAGAAGGCGCTCGGCTCGTGGTCCGACCTGGTCGTCGGGGTAGCGAAAGACCCGGCCATGCTTATCTACTTGGACGGTGCCCGGAGTAAATCACAACAGCCGAACGAAAACTTTGCCCGCGAGCTGTTCGAGCTCTTCACCCTCGGCGAAGGCAACTATACGGAGAAAGATATTCAGGAGTCAGCCCGAGCTTTCACCGGGTGGTCAATTCGGCTTCGAAATAAGCCCGGGGAAATGATGGATGAGGAGACCCACCTGCCCAGTTTCCTGAACAACCCAAGATGGCACGATGGCAAATCGAAGAAAATCTTTGGCCAAACTGGCAATTTCGACGGAAACGATGTGGTGCGACTTGCCTTACAGCAGCCTGCCGCTGCCCGCTGGATTACAGGCAAGCTGTGGAAGTTTTATGCGGGCACGACGCCCACGGAGGATCTCCACGCCGAGCTGGTGGCCGAGTGGAAGGAAAGCGGCCAATCGATCCGCCCTTTTCTTGAGGCGATGTGGACTCATCCCGCCTTCTACGCCCCCGAGCTCGCGCGGCAGAGAGTCAAATCCCCGGTCGAGTGGCTGGTGGGTCTCTGTCGGCAACTGAATCGTCCCCTACCTGCTCCGGCTCTTTCCTCGGAAATTCTGGCGCAGCTTGGGCAGAAACTATTTGCCCCGCCCAACGTCAAAGGGTGGGACGGCGGCATCACTTGGATCAATACCGCCAGCCTGCAAAAGCGATATCAGTACGCCGGCTGGGTTGTCAGCGGGACGCAAGGCATGAAGGAGTTGGCGGGGATGGATTTGGGCCGGATGGCGGTGCAGAGCGGCTTGGTTGAGGTGCCCACCCCCATGATTGGCGAAGAAATGGCCGATGAGCCGAACTTGAGAAAAGAGCTGGCGCAAAAGCGACGAGCCGCCGCTACCCAAGCTCGAGAACTTTTTGCTTTGCCTCCCGTTCCGGTCGACGAAATCGCCTCCCCCGAGCAGCGACAAAACCCGGACGAGCTGGTCGCCGCCCTCGCCCGTCGCCTGTTGCTCGGGGATCCCGTTCCACCCGAACTGCTCGGGCGCTTTCGAAAGGCCGCTGGTCGGGCATCCCCCGTGCCCGAGAGTGATGTGCGCGAGGTCCTTCTGGCCATTGTGCAGAGCCCCGTTTACCAAGTTGGATGAAAGGAAAGTCCCTATGAACCATGCCGAAATGAAAACGCGCCGCCAATTCCTCCGCACCGGAATGTTGGGGGGCTCCCTCTGCTGGACTCTGCCCGCTTTTCTCCAAAAAACGATGTTCTCTCTCCATGCCGCGGCCGATGGCCAACTGGTTCAAGGCATCACTGGAAAAGACGGCAACATTCTGGTCGTCCTTCAGCTAGCGGGCGGCAACGACGGTTTGAACACCCTCATTCCGTTTGCCGACGATGATTATCGTCGGGCCCGACCCAAGCTTGGTCTGCGGGAAAACCAAGTACTAAAATTAGGTCCAAAAGAGAAGGTGGGCCTTCATCCCGCCTTGGGCGGATTAGCCAAGTCTTACGAGGCGGGCGATCTCGCCATTGTGCAAGGGGTGGGCTATCCCAACCCCAATCGTTCTCACTTTCGCTCGACGGAAATTTGGGCCACGGCCACGGATGCGGACAAGAGCTCCTCCACTGGCTGGCTGGGACGCTACTTCGATAATGCCTGCTCGGGTTGCGACGCCGCCGTCGGACTTACGGTCGGGTCCCAAATGCCCCAAGCCTTTTCGGCCAAGGTCCCCAAGGGCGTGATTTACCAGTCGGGCGGCGGCGGGAAGAAGCGTGGTCGTAAAGAGAGTGATCCTTCCCCCGATGAGAGCATGGGCATGATGTCGGATGATGGGTCGGACGAAGGTCCTTCAGGCGGATCGATCGAGGAAAATTCTGGCCCTGCTTACCAAGGGAACATGAGCGCGCTCGACTTTTTAGAGCGGACGGAGATGGATGTGCAAGTGACCCAGAAAGAGATCGCGGCCGCGTCGTCTCGATCCAAGAACAGTGTTCCCTACCCGGCCAGCAAGCTGGCCAATCAGTTCGCCTTGGTTTCTCGCCTGATCGGGGGCGGGCTAGGCACTCGGATCTACTATCTCTCCCAAGGGGGCTACGACACCCACACGGAGCAGGCAAATTCTCACCAGAGGCTTCTGCAGGAGATGGGGGATGCGGTCACCGCATTTTTGGCCGACTTAAAAGCGCAGGGAAATTTAGGCCGAGTCACCTTGATGACCTTTAGTGAGTTCGGTCGGAGGGTAAAAGAAAACGCGAGTGGGGGAACCGATCACGGGGCCGCCGCTCCCCTTTTCCTCGCAGGAGGTGGGGTCAAAGCGGGCCTTTTGGGTGAGATGCCATCCCTTGCCCCTCGAGAATTGGACGACGGAGACATCAAGTACAACGTCGATTTTCGTTCGGTCTACGCCACCGTTTTGGAAAAGCATCTGGGGGTAAAAGCGGAGACAATTTT
>LIBO01000120.1 GCA_001438005.1 Verrucomicrobia subdivision 6 bacterium BACL9 MAG-120507-bin52
TTCAAATCCTTCTGCGATCGGACAGTTTTAGATTTTCACGAAGGAATCACCGCGATTGTGGGGCCTAATGGTACTGGGAAAAGTAATATCCTAGATTCAATTCGCTGGGTTCTGGGGGAGCAGTCGGCCAAGGCTCTGCGTGGACAAGAGATGGCGGACTGTATTTTTCACGGGGCCGCCGGTCGCAAGGCCAGCGGCATGGCGGAGGTCACCCTGACCTTTAGTGATTGCGAGACCGTTTTAGGAACTGATTACCACGAGGTTCAGATTACCCGCAGGGTGTTTCGCGACGGGGTAGGAGAATACGCGCTCAATGGGGTGGATTGCAGGTTGAAGGATATTCAGAGACTTTTTTTAGATACTGGCATTGGCCGGGCGGCCTATTCGATCATGGAGCAGGGCAAGATCGACCAGATTCTCTCCTCGAAACCAGAAGATCGCCGGGCCATTTTTGAAGAGGCCGCTGGGGTGATGCGTTTCAAGGTTCAGAAACGAGAGGCGGAAAGGAAGCTTGAGGGAACCGAGGCGAACCTTCTTCGGCTGGCCGATATTTTGAGGGAAGTTCGTCGCCAGATCGGATCGTTGCAGCGCCAAGCGGGTAAGGCACGCCGACACCGTGAGATTTTCGATAAACTGAAACGATTTGATCTCGCTCTCTCCGCCCGGCAAAGAGACCAACTTTTATTGAAAATCGACGAGCTCTCCAGTGCACAAGCGAAAACGAAGGCGGATTTAGAGCGTGCTCAACTAGCAGAAGCATCGTGTGAGCAGGCAGTGAGGGGCCAGCGAACGAGGTTGGAGGAGGCGGATCGGGCTTGGCGGGATGCGGAACGGGAGGTGGTGGCGGCCCAAGCCGAGGAGGTTCGGTGCGGGGAGCGGGCGAGCATGCAGGCGCAACGTGCCGAGGAGTTGGGGGCGGCGATTGAGCGTGCTCGGGGCGAGATTGCTTTGGCGGAAAGGCAAAATTCTGCCCAGGAGGATTTGATCCGATCCCTGACAGCGGAAATGGAGAAAGTAAGGTCTGACTTTCAGCAAGCTGAACAGGTCTGCCACGAAGCACAAGGGAGGGTATCGGTCGCTCGTCGCCAAAGGGAGGATGCAGTTGCGGAGATGGAACTCATCCGAGCCAAGCGCGAAGCTGCCCAACGGGGAGGGGAGGGAGCCCGTGCCCGGGCCCACGCGGAGGAGTTGACCACCCGCCAACGCAGCGAAACTTTGGACAAGATTCGTATTGAGATTTCCGCCAAGGAAAACGAGGAACAGAGTGAAAGAGGTGGGCTGGAGGAACTTTTTCGCAGGCTGGGGGAAGCGGAGGCGCTATTCCCAGAAGCCAGAGACAGGCTGAAAAATGCGGAGGAGGAGTTGCGGCGTGCTGAATCAGATCTAGTCCATGCGGAGAAAAAGCTTTCAGAGGCAGAGTCGGAGAGAACCTTAGCTCGATCCCGGGAGGAAGCGGTGCGTGAGCGATCAACTGGGGAGGCTGAGCTTTGCTTGAAAGTGGGATTAGAAAAAGGGCAGGAAGGTGCGGAAGCATTGTGGCCTGCTCTCCGCATTCGCCCAGGTTATGAAGTGGCCATATCTCTGGCTCTAGGACCTGTATTAGACGGCGTATTGGTCCATGACATCGAGGCGATGGCTCGCGCGATGGAGGAGGATGGAGGGGTGGCATCTGGAATTCTTCTATCTAAGAGTGTTTCTCCGAAAGAAAACAAGGATTGGGCTGAGGGCGCCTGGAATTTTGTCGAAGGCGCACCCGAGTGGCAGTCTCTCCTGAGTCGTCTTTTGGCGGACATTTGTATTGTGGGCACTTGGGAGGAGGCAAAAGCGCTGCATGCCAATCGTCCCGAGGCGACAGTCATTTGTCGCGATGGGCGGATGATTAGTGCCAAAGGATGGCAACGCCGGGGCAAAGCGCGAAATTCCCGCCCTGGGCGGACCGAGTGCGAAGCGGCAAAAGAACTTGTGCTTCGGCTCGATCGAGTTGCGGCCGAGGCCACGACCTTGGTGGGAATGATTCGAGATCGCATACAAAAGGGAAGAGAGGATCTTGAGGCATCGAGGAATCACGAAAGACAGATTCGTCAATCCTTGGATGAGATTCGGCGGGAGTATGATCGAAAAGAGGCTCAAGTACGCGGATTGGTTTCAGAGACGGCCCGTCGAAAGGATGAAACCAACCGATTCGAGCAGGAGATCCTGATCCATCAAAAGATTGCTCAGGAAAAAAATGAAGAAGCCGCCAGGTATCGGGCGGAGGAACAAGCCCTCGATCATGAAATTCAGGGGTCAGAAAAAAGGAAACAGGAGGCCGAATCGGAAGAGGTAAGGCTGAATGATGCCCTGACGGAACGGAGGGTAGAAAGATCGGCCCAGCAGCAACGCCGAGATTCTTGTGCTGCTCAGCTACACCCGGCAGAGGCCCGGCGCAAAGAGTTAGCCGATCTCGTATTGAAGAGAAGGGAAGAAATTAGCGCCGATACGGGTCGAATGGAGAGTGCGCGTTCTGAATCGACCTCCTCCACTGAAGCGCAACAAGTCGCCAGCCTGAGAGCGAAAGAGATCGAGGCCTCCACCTCTGGCCTGAAGCAGGCGAGAGAAAATGAGGTCGCTCTTTTAACCGAGAAAGAAGCTGAGGTGGTGCGGTGGCGGCAAGAAGGGGAAAAAGCAAAAGATCGGCTGGCAGAGTTTGCGGTCAAAAGCTCTCAACTCGACTTTCAGCGACAATCTTTAGCGGATCGACTGCAGAGGGAGTATTCGACCCCTTTGATGGAGGCAAAATCGGACGGGGAAGGGCTTCCTCAGACCGAGGAGGATTGGGGCAAGCTCGAGGAGGAAGCTAAGGCTTTGAGAGAAAAAATGGAGGAGATGGGCCCCGTGAATACCGAAGCCATCTCGGAGTACGAAGAGCTCGAAAACCGCCTTAAGTTTTTGGAAACGGAAGAGCAGGATTTGACAACAGCCAAAGCCCAACTGGAAGAGGCCATTCGTAAGATTAATCAGACGACTCGGCTGCTTTTTGAGGAAACCTTCGACAAGGTGAGGGTTAATTTCGGGACCCTTTTCGGCGAGTTGTTCGGTGGGGGACGAGCGACCGTAAAAATGACGGAGGGGGAGGATGCTTTGGAGGGAGGTATTGATATCGAGGCGCAACCCCCCGGAAAACAGCCGAAGAATATATCTCAGCTCTCTGGTGGGGAGAAAGCGATGACCGCTTTAGCTCTTTTGCTGGCAATTTACTCGGTCAAGCCTAGTCCGTTTTGTGTCCTCGATGAGATGGATGCGCCGCTGGATGAATCCAACACCGTCCGCTTTGTGCAGATTATTGAGCGTTTTGTAGAAAAGTCGCAGTTTCTGGTCATCACCCATAATAAACGGACCATGTCCTCCGCTGATCTTTTGTATGGGGTGACGGCAACGGAGCCAGGGGTCTCCCGAATGATGTCGATTCAGCTGACGCGGGAAGATGAAGCCCCCCTATTTGCACAAGCGGAAGCTTAGTGACCCCAAGTCTCGAAGCGCGAAGAGCGACGGCGGAGAGAGTCGCTAAGAAAGCGGGCGCCTCCTTACGCGCGGAAAAGGGCAAAGCTCTGATGGTAGATTCCTCGGAGCAACATGATGTAAAGCTGGAGTTGGATCGAAGAATTCAGGAGCAGATCAGGAAGGAAATCTTACAGGTTTATCGGGAGGATGGGTTTCTGGGGGAAGAGGGAGGAGAAGCGGCCTCTGCCGGTCAGTACGAGTGGGTGGTAGATCCGATTGATGGAACGGTAAATCTTTTTCACGGCATTCCTCATTATGCTGTGTCGATTGCTTGTCGGCTGGAGGGGCGAACATTGGTAGGGGCGATCTATGATCCGAACCGAGACGAACTATTTTCGACTCATCGGGGTGGGGGCGCTTATTGCAATGGCACCTCCATGAAGGTATCGACAAGAGAACAATTGAATGAGGCCATTTTGGCACTGGGTTTCTCCAAGGGAAAAAAGACGATTGAGAAGTGCCTTCAGCTCTATCATTTCTATGGAGACAAGGTCCGAAAACTGCGGGCGATGGGGTCGGCGGCCCTAGATTTAGCCTATGTCGCCTCGGGTCGTCTGGATGCGTACATCGAGCAGGGGGTCAGCATTTGGGACGTGGCCGCGGGGGCACTGATGGTGGAGGAGGCA
>LIBO01000121.1 GCA_001438005.1 Verrucomicrobia subdivision 6 bacterium BACL9 MAG-120507-bin52
ACGGGCTTTTTTCGGAGGCGGTGGGGGAGTTGATTAAGCAGATTCAGCATGGACTAAGTCGAAAGTTTCTCAACGAGAGTACTTTTTCGCGTCTCGTGCCTCTGGTTCGGGAGCGGAGGGAGGAGGAGGTGGTGGATTATATCTCGTTCGATTACTACGACCCTTTTGTCGGAAATATTGTCAGGCTTCCTGCTTTTGCCGATCTACGTTTAGGGCGTGTTGGTTTGCGGGAGTGGATTACGCAAAGTCTGACGACGAAGTGGTGGGACTGGAAGGCTTTGCCGCGGGGCCTGCGATTCTTTGTCGAGAGGTATGCGCAAGAGTACCCCCAATTACCTATTTTGATCGCGGAGAATGGGATGGCCGAGCGCCGGTGCCATCCGGGTGAACAGTGTACTTTACGAACCGACCAGCAGAGTCGCAGCTACTTTATTCGGCAACATGTGGGCGAGGTTCAAAAGTTAAAGGCAGAGGGTTACCCCTTGGTCGGATACTTTCACTGGTCTTTGACCGATAATTACGAGTGGGGAACCTATGACCCGCGTTTCGGTTTGTTTGGTATCAATTTTGAGTCACCGGATTTGGCCAGAATTCCAAGGGATGAAGGTGGGGATATCCCCTGGGAGGCGTACGCGGAAATGATCGTGAAAGATAAGGCGTCTTAAAGAGGAACGGGGGCGACGGGTTGCCCATCGGCGGAGGGGGGCGGGATGCGGTAGGTGATTCTGCCCTTACTCAAGTCGTACGGGGACATTTCCATCTTCACCTTATTTCCGATGTTCAATCGGATGTAGTTTTTGCGCATTTTGCCTGAGATATGAGCAAGGACCGTGTGGCCGTTGATCAGTTCCACCCGAAAGAGGGTGCCTTTGAGCACCGACTTTACGACTCCTTCCACTTCAACAACTTCACCTGCCATAACGGGTAATCGTAGGTGGAAGAGCGTTTGAGTGGAACCTTTTTTCCGGCTGAATCAGACTTTTTCGTGGATACCGCACTCTCGTTTCCAGCCAAAATGCCTTAACTCGGAGGGATCACTCACTTCGTCGAGTCGTTTCGTGGTGATGCGATCTCCGATGGATACGTAGCCTTTTGACCAAAGTGGATGATAGGGAAGGGAGTGCTCTCTGAGATAACGCCCGACATCTTGATCTGACCAGTCGAGGATCGGTAACATTTTGATCCGGTGTTCCGATTCCGAAAGAACCGATAGCTCTTTACGGGAATCTGAGGTCGCCCGGCGCAGGCCCGCAAGCCAAAGCGCCGGTTGAAGTTCCTGCATGGCCCGACGAAGAGGCTCGACTCGTATGATTTCATGAAACTGCTCCAAACCTTGAGGGCCTAACTCCCATAGTTTTCCATGTTTTTGCTCGAGCTCGGTTGGGGCGAGTCGAGGGGAGAAGGTTTTGAGGTTGAGATGCAGTTTCTCAGTGAGTTCTTGGGCAAAAGTGAGGGTTTCGGGAAAATGATATCCTGTATCGATAAAAACGATGGGTAGATCTTTTTTCTGTTGCGTAGCAAGGTGTAAGAAAGCGGCAGATTGTGCTCCAAACGATGTCGTTAAGACCAGTTCATCCGAGTAGGTTTCGATGGCCCATGCGACCCGCTCCTTGGGAGATTTTGATTCCAGATCGGGTAACACCTTTTGGCCTACCCTATTCTTTTTTGAATTAGCAAGAATCATGCTTGCATTATGCCCCTAAACCATACAAAGTCTATCATTTATGTCGTATTTGCAACACCTTGAGGATCAAAGCATTTATATCTTTCGCGAGGCATTCGCGAACTTTAAGAATATGGCTATGCCCTGGTCGATGGGCAAGGATTCGAACACGTTGATTTGGTTGGCGAAGAAGGCTTTTGCCGGAAAGATTCCATTTCCTCTGGTTCATATCGACACGACATATGAATTCCCCGAGATGCTGGCTTTTCGGGAGTGGGCGCGAAAGCATTACGAGATCGACCTGATTGTGATTGTGAATGAGGAAGCGAGAAAAAGGGGGGTGGGGTATGAGACCCACGATCCCGTGACGGTAACGCATGAGCTGAAGTCGGCTGCTTTGCAGCAGGCGCTAGCCAAATACAAGTGGGATGCCTTGGTCACTGGAATACGACGAGATGAGGATTCGACCCGCGCCAAGGAAAGGTATTTTTCTCCTCGAACCGCGGAGAACGAGTGGGAGTACCGTGATCAGCCACCCGAGTTTTGGGGGCAGTTCACCACCGCGGTGAAGCCGGGCGAGCATGTTCGAGTTCAACCGTTGCTAGATTGGACGGAGCTGGATATTTGGGAATACGTGCGGAGGGAAGGAATCCCGATTCCCAAAATGTACTTCTCCCAGAACGGTCGCCGGTACCGCTCCCTGGGTTGCTGGCCAATTACAAAATCGATCGAAAGCTCGGTCGACACGTTGGAGGGAATTGTCGAAGAGCTGAAGATCACCAAGACGTCGGAACGAGCCGGGCGAGCCCAGGATCATCACGAACGGAATGCCATGCAGAAATTGCGGGCGAAAGGGTTCATGTGAGTCAGGGAGTCGTCATGCCTCCGGCACCCAAACCGGTGCCCAAGAATTATGTCGCAGCTTTTTTCCCTAAAAGACAAGGCGGAGCTGGGGCCGCCGGTGGAGCGGAAGAACCGCGGACCAGTATCGTCGTCGTCGGTCACGTGGATCACGGGAAGTCGACCTTAATCGGGCGACTTTTAGCGGACACGGGATCTTTACCGGAGGGCAAACTCGAGGCGGCCGAAAAAGCATCTCGCGACGAGGGGATGCCTTTAGAATATGCCTTTCTTCTGGATGCTTTTCTGGAGGAGCAGGCACAAAATATCACGATCGACACGACGAGGATTGGCTTCCGTTATCAGGGACAATCTTTTGAAATTATCGATGCCCCGGGCCATCGGGAATTTATCAAAAACATGGTCACAGGAGCGGCGGCCGCAGAGGAAGCCATCCTACTGATCGATGCGGCCGAGGGCTTGAAAGAGCAGACTCGGAAACATGGCCTTCTCCTTTCGCTACTTGGAGTGTCCAAGGTGATTGTCGCGGTGAACAAGATGGATTTGGTGGGGTGGAAAGAGGATCGCTTTCGTGTCTTAGAAAAAGAGATTCGAGAGTATCTGGCCGAGTTGAAAATTGTGCCCAGAGAGGTCATTCCAATCTCTGCCCGTGAGGGGGCGACGGTGATGCGCCGGGATAATCAGCATCTGCTTTGGTGGAAGGGGCCGACACTGTTGGAGGCTCTCTTGGCAGGGGCAGGAAAGAGTCAACAGTCACCAGAAGGACCTTTGCGTTTCAGTATTCAGGATGTTTATCGCTTCGACGCCAGGCGGGTCATTGCGGGGAAACTAGAAAGTGGAAAGATTCGAGTGGGAGACCCAGTCATCTTTTTTCCAGACCGAAAAGCCAGTCGAATACGCAGCATTGAATCGTGGGGCGAGGAAACTCCGCTGCGGGAGATGAGATCAGGACAAAGCGTGGCGGTCACGCTGGAGGAGCAGATCTTTGTCGAGCGAGGGCACGTCGGAGCCTCGCTTGACCATCCCCCGGTGGAATCCCGCGAGTTAAAGGCACGAATCTTTTGGCTCGATACGGAACCGCTTCGTTTGCAGGCCCCCGTTACCCTTCGTTTAGGGACGCAAACGGTCGAGGCTCGCCTCGTAGCGATTGATCGTCTGGTCGATGCAGAAAAGCTAGAGGCAGTGAGCGACGTGCGGGAAGAGGTGGGGCGTTTTGAGGTTGCTGAGGTGCGGATTCGGTGCCGAAGGCCACTGGTGTATGATTCTCATGAGAAAGTTTCCTCCACGGGTCGCTTTGCCCTCCAACGAGGGGCACGAATTGGTGGCGGTGGAATCATTACCGTCGCGGAGTATCCGACTTCATTAGCCAAGGCAGTAAAGGGAGAGCATTTAACCTGGACGGAGGGGCGAGTATCCCAAGAGGCAAGGGCGAGTCATTTTGGCCATGAGGGAGCCGTGATCTGGTTGACGGGTCTTTCGGGAGCGGGAAAGTCGACTCTGGCCGTTGCGCTGGAGAGCCTATTATTTCGAAGGGGAATTGGCACAATGATCTTGGATGGGGATAATTTGCGACATGGACTTTGCGCCGATCTCGGATTCAGCCTGACCGACCGGGCTGAGAATATCCGTCG
>LIBO01000122.1 GCA_001438005.1 Verrucomicrobia subdivision 6 bacterium BACL9 MAG-120507-bin52
TCCCCCGCACCCTCGACCGCTCCGGCCCCTGCTCCGGTGGCGTCGGATGACCCATCGGCTCTCCGCCAAAAGATCATCAGCCTGTCGGGTGAGCTGGAGTCGGCTCGGACTGAGCTGCGCCAAGCCAAGACCGACCTCGATGCCGCCGTCGCCGACAAAAAACAGCTGCAAGAGAAGCTTTCCGCCACCCCTGCGCCCGACGCCAGCGTGGCCAAACTTCAGGAGGAGAACAGTGCTCTGCGCGGCAAATTGACCGCCGCCGAAGAAAGCCTGAAAAAAGCTGCGGGGGGTGAGATCGCCGGAGAGATGTCCTCTCTTCGAGGCCAAGTCGAGCAATTGGAAAAGAAATTGGCCGAAGCCAACAACAAGTCGGCCGAGCTCACCCGCGCCAATGATGAATACAAAACGAAGATCGCCAGCCTGTCAGCTCAGCTGCAACAAGCCGGCCCTTCCGGAAAATCGGACAGCACCCTAGCGAAAGAGAACGTGATGCTGCGCTCCATTCTCGATCGCCAACTCAAAGAGCAGGCTCGCCGGGAAGCCGCTCGTCGCCTCGTTTTGGATGAATTTAAGAACCTGGCCGTTTCCACCGATGCCCTCAAAATGCAGATGGAGGTTCTCAGCTCCCCCCTCGTTGCCCTGACGGAAGAGGAACAAGGAATGCTAAAATTTTCTGCCCCCACCCTCGTGGCGCCGGAGCCTGCCGCCGCCGCCCCCACACCCACCCTCTCCAGTTCAGCGGAAAAACCTGTCAGCCCGGAGACGTTTTCCGAAAAACCGAGAATTCCCGACGAATTTAAGGATACGGCTGCCCAAGCGACCTCTCTTTACAATGAGAAAAAATTCGATGAGTCGGCCGCCGCCTATGAGCAAATTTTGGCCAAGTACCCGCAATCGATTTACGCCTTATCGAACTTGGGTGTAGTGCGCTTTCAGCAGCAGAAGTATCCCGAAGCGGAGAAAGCCCTGCGCGAAGCCATCCGGGTGGCCCCGAACGACGCCTTCTCCCACTCCGTCTTGGGAATCGCTTTGGTTCAGCAGGAAAAATATGACGATGCGATTCAAATTCTCAGTCGCGCCGTCGCTCTCGACCCCTCCGATGCCAAAACCCGTAACTACCTCGGAATTTCCTCCTCCCGCAAGGGCTTGCAGGAAGCGGCCGAGCAGGAGTGCCGCAAGGCCATCGAGTTGGATGATGGCTATGGGGATGCTCACTTTAATCTTGCCGTGATCTATGCCACGCAAACTCCCCCGTCCAAAGAGCTGGCCAAGCGCCACTACAGCCGCGCCCTCGAACTAGGGGTTCCCAAAGATGCGGAGCTCGAAAAGCTGATCAACTAAGCTTTTGTGCCCGACCAAGCGGGCAACCACATCTCCACCCTCGTTCCTTTGCTCGGTTTTGTCTGAATTCGCAAAGTTCCCCCGTGGGCCTCGACGGTCCGGCGAACTAAGGCCATCCCCAGCCCCGTCCCCCCAGGACGACCGGACAAAAATGGCTCAAAAAGTCGGTCGGCTACATCTTTTTTCATCCCTTTTCCTGAGTCCTCCACTTCCAAAACAATCTCATCCTTGCGCTTGATTGCGCCCAGCGTCAAAACTCCTCCTCCCCCCATTGCCTCCTGTGCATTGAGCACCAAGTTCAAAACTGCCTGCTCCAGCTGGGACCGATCTCCCCGAATACGAATCGCTTCTTTCTGGGGAAAGTGTAGGCGCAGGACAATCTTTGCCGCCGAAAGCTTAATTCGCACCAATAACGCCACCTCCTCCATCACCTCCTTCGCATAAACCTCACCCATTTGCGGGTCGGCCGAACGCGCCAGATTCAGAACACGATCAAGAATTCCATTCATCTGACCCAGCTTGGTCTCAATCAGTTGCAAATCTCGGCCTTGCTCAAGATTGGGCTGTAATCCTCGGATCGCCGTATGCCAAAGCATGCGGATAACGGCCAAGGGATTTCGCACCTCGTGAGCCACTTCCGCCGCCAACATTCCCAAGGACGAAAGCCTCTCTCGATGCCGCAACTCCTCCTCCGTTTGACCCAACCGGACGGCCAACTTCGTTCGTTGCAGGGCCGCCGCCGCCAAGCCCGCCAAACCCTGAAAAAGGCGTGTCTCCGCATCGGAAAATCGACGCACTCTCTTCGTTCCCACACATAAAAGCCCCAACGCCCCCTCTTTTTCGACCAGGGGGACTGCTAAGAAAGATAAAATTCCCTCCCCTCTCATCAGCTCCGTGTGCGGATCCTGCGCGCTCTTGGGGATTTGACTGACCGCCCAAGGTTTTTGACGCCGCACCACATATCCCAATCCCGTTTCCGCTGAATCCAGAGGCGGCTGCTTCAGGTATCGTTTCGACCCCCCTTCGCAAACCTCGAGCCGCAAAGTATCGTTTTTTGCATCATATAAAAAGAGTGACGCTAAATTAGCCCCACAAAGACGGGCCGCCTCCCGTGTCACTCTTTCCAAAATCGCTGCCGACGTCTCCTCGGCCCCAATTGCCGCCCCCACCCCCGCCAAAGCGGCGGATCGTTCTCCTTCCTCCTGCGTCCCTGCGACCTTCCACGCTAATCCCAGCCACCCTCTGGCTTCCCACGCCAATCGAGCCAACTCCTGCTCCTGTCCCACCTCAAAGTATTTTTTCTTCTTGGTTCCCAGCGCGATCACTCCCAATAAACTCTCCCCCTCTTGGATGGGAGCAGCCATTTCACTCCCTTCCCGGCCCAAGCCACCCGCACTTTTATAGAGATCGGCACGGGCGGCCTCCCCTCGACTTGCCACCCAACCCACCACCCCCTGTCCCAAGGCAACCCGCTTTCCTTTCCACTTCGCCCCAATACCGATGCCAACATCGATCTCTAAGTCGCCCGAATTGGGATTAAAGAGATATAAAGCCGCCCGCTCGACTCGAAAATGCCTTTGCGCCGATTGCAAAACCTTTCGGACAAGGCGCCGAGGATTCGCCAGATCGATCGGCTCAATCCCTAGCGGAATTTTGCCCTTTTTCACCGACTCACCACTCCTTTCAGCCTTTGAATGAGGCGAGCAAGTCGATCCTCTCCTCGCACCGCCTCGCCCGAGTTTTCCTCAATCAGAAAGGTATCCAGTGCTGCCCCCTTCTCCGTTGTGATTCTCGCGCCTGAAATTTGCATGCCTTCATCCGCAATCGCTCTGGTTAAGGCATGAAGCAACCCCACTCGATCCGGCGCTTCCACATGAATCAGGGTTCGGCCTGACTCACTGGTCTGGTCCACCCGCAAACTGGCCGGGAATTCGGCCTCCCCCAACGACCTCTGCCACAAGGTCGGCCCCACCTCGGCGATGCGCTCATTCAAGTGATCCTCGGTCTCGCCCAAGGCCTCCGTCAGCGTCTTTTCAAAGGTCGATCGGTCGATGGGATGAGTCACCGGTTCCATTCGCTCATTGCAAACTTGAAAGGTATCCACTACCACATCATCCCGACGGGTGAAAATGTTCGCACTGAGAATGTTCAGCCCCGCCACGGCAAAACTTCCGGCAATCTTGCTGAAAAGTCTCTCCCGATTCCACGTTACGATAATTACCTCGGTGTGGCCCTCCTCCGACTGATCCAACCACTTTACCAGGGGAACCAACGTATCCGCGCCTGAGATCCGCCTTTCCAAAAATTCGTGCACTGCTCCCAAATGACGCATGACCAGAGCCGGCGGGCACATCCTGACATAGGCCGGGCCCATTCTCTCTAAATGCTGACTGACTTCGTCCTCTGTAAATGTGGTCGAAAGAATCGCACGTACCTCCTCCTTTTGTTTGGCCCGCTTTTCATCCTCCACGCGTAAGAACTCCTCCTCCCCGGCTAACATCTGCTTCGTCTTCTGGTACAGATTCCACACCAGAAGCTCTCGCCAACTCGACCAGTTATTTTTCCCCGCCACCGCCCGAACATCTGCCGCTGAAATCAGCATGAGAAGATCCAACCTCTCCTGATCTCGGACAATTCTGGCCAAATCCCGAATGGTTGCGGGCTCATCCAGATTTTTGCGGGCAAACGTCCCTAGGGTCATATGGTGATCCACCAAGAAGGTCATGAGCTGTAACTCTCGCCCCCAAAAGCCGAACCTTCGCGCCACCGCCACTGCATTGGCCGC
>LIBO01000123.1 GCA_001438005.1 Verrucomicrobia subdivision 6 bacterium BACL9 MAG-120507-bin52
CGATTCTGATGTTACTTCGCCCAACGAAAGAGGAGCAGAAAAGTGCGACCCCATTCACCGGCGTGATTCAACGGGTTCGGAAAGTGGTTCAAGAAACGCAGGTTGAGTTTCCCAAAGTGGCTATCGGGGTAACGGGGGAGCCCGTTCTTCTGGACGATGAGTTGCGGCAAAGCGAGTCGGACATGAAGATCGCGACCCTCATCACTCTTACCTTAATTACGATCATGTTTTTCTTTGCTTACGGGGAGATTTCCCGCCCCCTTCTGGCCTTAGTTGCACTCTTGGCCAGTGTGGTGGTCACACTAGGAATCACCAGTGTCACCATTGGGCACCTCAATATTATTTCCCAGGCGTTTATCGTGATGTTGTTGGGATTGGGGATCGACTTTGGAATTCAAATTCTTGGTCGCTACGAGGAGGAGATGGGTCGTGGTAAAAGCTCAGCCGATTCGGTTGAAATCACTTTGACGACGACAGGAAAGGCCTTGCTCACGGGTGGCGGAACGACGGCGGCCGCTTTTTATGCGATGTGTTTCAATGATTTCACGGGCTTAACGGAGTTGGGCTGGATCGCAGGGAGCGGAGTTGTCATGGCTTTAGTGGCAAGCCTAAGCATCTTACCTGCTCTTCTGCTGTGGCGGGATCGAAATGGTGCGAAAATTAGCTTGGGAAAATTGCGGCTTGATCGAGGGGCTATGTGGGATCGCAAGCTTACGTCTCATCCTTATTTGGTCTTGGCCGTGGCCGCGGGGATCACTTTGATTGCGTGGAAGCAGTGTCAAAAGGTCTCCTTCGACCATAACTTGCTCCACTTGCAAAATCCCAAGATGGAGTCGGTTCGATTGACCCGGGAACTCCTCAACATGGGAGACGGCTCTCTGATCTATGGTGTCATCATGGCCGACAGCGTGGAGCAAGCGGATGATTTGGCCATCCAACTTCGCGCCCTCCCAACTGTAAGTAAGGTTCGGACTTTGGGGGATTTGGTGCCGCGAGATCAAAAGAAGCGAATGGAGGAGGTGAGTCGGATCGCCCGTGTTTCGGGGGAGATTACTTTAGGATCGGGCGGGGAATCATCGGTGGACGTGCCCAAAGCGAAGAAGGATTTAGAGTTTCTTCTGGAATCATCCCAAGAGGGCGCCAAACAGGCGAAGCAGTACTTGGGACTTTCGGGTCGGGCACGTCAGGCGGTGGCAACATTTGAGAAGTTGATTCCGCCGCTGGAAAGAGCGGTCGCGGCTTTGGATAAACTGAGCTTAGAGGAGGCCAAACAGCGGTTGGCCCGTCATCAGGTCAAGCTCGTGGGATCGATCACACAAAATCTAGGTTGGCTGAAGACCCAAAGGGGTGATCGGCCCCTCACGGTGGATGATCTTCCCGCGGAACTACGGCAACGATATCTGTCGTCCCACGGCAAAGTCCTTTTAGAGGTGGTTCCGGCAGTCGACGTGTGGGAGAGGAAGCCGAACGAAGAGTTTGTTGCTGAGATGCAAAAGATCGCTCCTGGGGCAACCGGAACCCCCGTGATGAACCTGGAGTACATCGATCTTTTGATGAAAAGCTATATTCAGGCCTCTTTTTACGCGGCAGGGGTAATTCTTCTGCTGATCTTTCTCCTGTTTCGAAATCTCAAGGATCTCGTGCTGACTCTTCTTCCGCTCGGGCTGGGAGTCTTGTGGCTGTTTGGTGCTTTGGGGCTTTTTCACATTCAGCTCGACCCAGCGAATATCGTTACGATGCCAATGATCTTGGGAATCGGCGTGGCCTATGGGGTGTATGTGATGGATCGGTATCGAGAGGAGGGAGGAGTGAGGATCTTCGCCTCGAGCACAGGCAAAGCCGTCGTTCTCTCCGCCCTGACCACACTCTTCGGTTTTGGTTCCATGCTGTTTGGGCAGTACCGGGGCCTTGTGTCTTTAGGGATGGTCATGAGCTTGGGGGTGATCTTCAACCTGATCAGTGCACTGGTGGTTTTGCCCCAGATTCTTGCCCTGCAAGACAAGCGGGGCGGGGAAGAAGAAGAGGATCCAGGCCCAGCGGATTAGTGGGTTTAGAATTGAAACTGATAGGGCTGGAGGCGAGCGGAAAGATCGGCCAAGACGCGGTCTTCGTCCTTGTTGTCCTTGGCGGCAAAGGTGACACTAAAGCGGACGTAAGCGCCTGCCTCATCCCAAGGGACGGTGGAGACAAGTTGCTCCTCGATTAGCCATTTGGAAAAAGATTCCCCGTTGGGGAACGTTTGGGATTTGGCGCCCGAGGCAGATCGGGGGGCCCGGGTATATAAAAAGAAAGAGCCGGCCGGCTTTTCGGCAGCAAAACCGGCCCCGCGTAGGATTTTCACCAACCGATCCATTCTGTGGCTGTACTTCGTGGCCGTGTCGCGGGTGATTTGAGGGTTTTCAAAAGCCACCGCCGAAGCATTTTGCACGGCTAAAAATTGTCCAGAGTCGGTATTGTCCTTCACGTCCGCATAGGCTTTGACCAGGAGGGAATTTCCCGCAACAAAACCGCAACGCCAACCTGTCATATTAAAGGCCTTGCTGGTGGTGTGAAGTTCGAGACCCACGTCTTTCGCTCCCGGGATGGAGAGAAAGCTGAGGGGTTGGCCCTCAAAAATAAGCGCCGTGTAGGCGGCATCGTGGATGACGATGATCTCCTCCTTCTTAGCGAAATCGACCACTTGCTGAAAAAACTCAGGCGTGGCGGAGGCTCCGGTGGGATTGTTTGGGTAGTTCAGGACGAGAACCTTGGCTTTATTGAGGATTTCACGGGGGATCGTATCCAGCCGTGGAAGGAACTTATTTTCGGGGGTAAGGGGCAAGGAGTGAACGACTCCGCCGTAGTAGGCGGCGTGGGTTCCAAAGACTGGATACCCGGGTGTGGTCATCAGCACGACATCCCCTGGATCGATAAGGGCGGCCGGTAAAATCGATAGGGCCGCCTTACTCCCAATCGAGTGAAGGATCTCGGTTTCGGAATCGAGGGAGACCCCGAACACCTCTTTCATGTAGTGAGCGGCCGCAGCGCGCAGGCGTGGGCCGCCGTTGTCGGCATAACCACGATTTTCAGAAAGGGAGGCTTCTTGAGCCAAAGCCTTGACTACTTTGGCATCGGCCATGGAGTCGGGCTCGCCCACCCCGAAATCCAGTAGCTCTTTCCCTGGATGGGCGGCGAGGGCCGCTCGCTTGGCGCGCTTGATCCGTTCAAACTTATAGATCGGGGCCTCTTGGAGCCCGTAGCCTGGGCCACCAATTCTTTGGGCGAAGAGGTTGTGAAGATAGGTCGACACTTTGTATGCTCCTTGAGCCATGAAGCTTATGACAAAACCTGCCCAAATGCAAAAGGCGGTATCACGGTGGAAAAAGAGTGGGGATACGGTGGCTCTGGTTCCGACGATGGGGGCGCTGCATGCCGGGCACGTGGCGTTGATTCGACACGCGGCGAAGTTGGCCGATCGGGTTGTGGTCAGTGTCTATGTGAACCCAACCCAGTTCAATTCTCGCTCCGACTTCTTGGCCTACCCCAAGCGCCTACGGGACGATAGGAAAGCTTCGGCGCAATCGGGGGCTGATGTTCTCTTTCGCCCGCCAACGCTTTATGCCAGAGATGCTTCCACTTGGGTGGAGGAGCAGGAGCAATCGAGAGGAAGGTGTGGAGCGAGACGACCGGGTCACTTTCGGGGCGTGGCCACGGTGGTCGTGAAACTGCTGTCGATCGTCCAGCCGGATTGGATGCTGTTGGGGGAAAAGGATGGTCAACAGTGTGCCGTTTTAGAAAGAGTGGTTCGGGATCTGTTTTATCCCGTCCGAATCGTTCGGCATCCGACCGTTCGGGAAAATGATGGGCTTCCCCTCAGTTCCCGGAATCAGAGGCTGAATTCGGCCGAGCGGGTGGCGGCAGGACGAATGGCGCGGGCGGTGCAGATCGCGGCAGGAAAACGGGCTCGAGTGGCAGTTCCGCATCTGCATCAACTTCTTCGCGGGATAAAGGGAGTTCGGTTGGAGTATGCGGAGATCGTGGATGGGGTTTTATGGGTAGCGGCTTGGGTGGGCAAGGTTCGGCTAATCGACCATCGCAGGTGTAGGGGTCGATGATTCGCCTCCTCTTT
>LIBO01000124.1 GCA_001438005.1 Verrucomicrobia subdivision 6 bacterium BACL9 MAG-120507-bin52
GAGGGGTCGGGGCAAGTTTGGTTAGTGGCAGGCTCTCGTTTGCGATCCCGATGCGTGGCCGCGTCGTTACGAATTGAGCCGGGAGCCGACTTCTCGGGCGAGATTCGGGTCGGGGAGTAAAAAGTGGCGGCTCTTTTATCCAAGATCGAGGTGCACTGCCCGGAGTGTGGACATGCCCAGATGGAGTCGGAGAACTTTTTGTCGACGGTGTGTCGGAGTTGCAGTTTTTATTTTAAGTCATCCTTGGCTGCAGGGGGTGACAAGAAAAGGGTCAAGCGGGCGATGATTATGAAGAGAGAGTTGGCCTGTGCGGATTGCGGGGCGGTGCAGCTGGTGGCGGAAGAGGCGCAATCTTCCAGTTGTCTGGAGTGTGGTCGGCACCTGGAATTGGGTCACCGGGAGATTCGAGGGGAGCATCTGGGAAATCTGAGCTTGGAGGGGGAGTTGTTGATTGGTCCGAAAGGGAATTTCGGTGGAGCGAAGGGTCGTGCGGCTAGGATTGTGCTGCAGGGAAGAGCGAGCGGTTTTCTGGTGGGGGCAGAGTGGTTGCGGGTGGAGGGGCAGAGCAAAATCCGGTCTGGGGCGAAAGGAGGGCAACTGGTGGTTCAGGACGGGGCGAGTTTGGAGTCAGGTGATCTTCTGCAGTTCGACTCGGGTGAAATTCTGGGAGAGTTACGATGTGGGACGGCACGCTTTGCGGGGGCTTTGCGGGTTGGCCCGCAGGGGAGAATTGTGGCAGAGAAAATCTATTTCGGGAACCTGACGGTGGAGACGGGTGGGCGGGTGGCTTGCTTTGGGGAGACTCACCCCAGTGTGATCGAGGCAGAGGCGGAAGCAGGTCGTTCGCCAGAGAAGATGAGGGATGCAGTGTCGATTCGCGCGGAGACGAATTAGCGCGACTTGGGCGATGCGGTAAGCCGCCGGAACACAGGGGCAAATTCGGGGGCGGAAGCTTTCCCTTCAATGGGATCGGAGCGACCGCGGAAGATGGCATCTTCCGAAAGAATGAATTTGGCAGTTTGAACATCACCAAAGAGTTCCGCTTTGCCACAAACCTCAATCGATTCGGTCGCTACGATGTTGCCTTGAACTTTTCCGCGGATGATGACTTTGGCCGCTTGGATTTCTGCTTTGATAATGGCTTCCGATCCGATGGTGAGGTTGCCTTGGGATATGATTTCACCCTCAAAAGTGCCATTAAATTCCAAGGTCCCGTCAAAGGCGAGGGTGCCTTTGATCTCCACTTGATCGGTGATCATGGCCGTGCGAGGGGAGGACGAATCGATGCGGGATACGTTATCTTTTTGGGTATCGGGGTAGCTGAAGGTTGCATCTAGTGTTTCCCCTTTACGACCATTGTTACGATTAAACATATAACTAAATAATGCGGAAAAAGTAAGGGGGAGGCAAGAGATTTTCTATGAATCGGGGGGTGGTCTTGACACTGCCTATCCCATTGTCTCAACCTAATTTCCATGATCCACCATTTAAAGTTGATCCATCTAAAGCCCGGATTGCCTGCTCAGACAGTGGAGGAAGTAATGGTGGAGAGTCGGATAAGGATTTTGAAAATTCAGGATGTTCTGAGTTTGGCGTGTGGTAAAAAGATCCCGGGAAAAGAGGAGACACCTCACGATCTTTTTTTGGCCTTAGAGTTTGAGAACAGCTTGAAGAGAACGGCCGCTTTTGATCATCCCCTTTACCAGCAGTTTGAAGCGCAGGTGTTAAAGCCGAACGCGCAAAAGATTGAGGTTTTGGAATTTGAGATGGATCCCGGAAAAGACGTCCGTTTTTCATAGTGTCGGGGCGAGGAACTGATCCGCGATGAAGAAGCGGGCGGTGGTGGGAGTGGGAGTGGCCGGTTTTCCGGAGAAAGCGGCGGGAAACAGCTGGGCATTTTTGCAGTGGGGATTGGGATTACGGGAGTTAGGTTGGGAGGTGTGGCTGGTGGAGTCACTCCGGTCCAAGGAGCTAAAAGATTCGAGGGGTGAACAGGCGCGATTGAATGAAAGTGTCAATTTGGCTCACTGGGTTCGGACCCTGCGCGAAATCGGATGGGATGAGCGGGCGACTTTATTGGCGGAGGGGGAAACAGTGGAGGAAAGAGGATTGAGAGATTTTGCGAAGGGAGCAGATCTCTTTTTAAATTTATCGGGTCATTTCAAAAGACCTGATTTGGTTGAGGGCGTGGCGAGCCGAGTCTATGTGGATCTGGATCCCGCGTTCACCCAGATCTGGGCCAAGGTGTACCAAAGTCCGATGAACTTTGCCGGGCACAACGCTTTTTGGAGCGTGGGGTTAGGGATGGGTCGCGGGGCCGTGGTGCCGGATACGGGGCATGCTTGGAAAGCGGTGTTACCCCCCGTCTGCCGGCAGTATTGGACGCAGGAAGCCGCAGGAGCGACTGCAGGGAGGGCCATGGAGTTGGGTCGGGATCGATGGACAACGGTGGCGCACTGGTATGGGTACGCCGCGGTGGAGTGGGAGGGGAAGTCGTACAGCAACAAAGCACCTGAGTTTGCCAAATTGCTGGAGTGGCCGAAAAAATCCGGACTACGACCGCAGGTGGTGACGGATCTAGGATGGGGAGAGGAGCGGGAGTTATTTGAAAAAGCAGGTTGGGAATTTCTCGATCCAGCCCCCGTTTGTTCAGATTGGCGGGAGTATCGAAGCTTTCTCGCGGCCAGTCGGGGAGAGTTTTCTCCGGCAAAAGGAGGATATGTCACGGCCCAGACTGGGTGGTTTAGCGATCGAAGCGTATTGTACCTGTCGTTAGGTCGCCCCGTATTGTTGCAAGAGACAGGATGGTCGAAGTGGTTGCCGGAGGGAGAAGGATTGGTGGCTTTTCGATCGTTGGAGGAGGCGGTGGAAAAAGCCCAAGAGATAGAGAAAAATTACGGGGCGCATGCCCGAGGGGCAGAGACGGTGGCGAGGGAGCATTTGGATGCGAGGCAATCGATCCCGCGGGCGCTGGCGCTGCTTTGAGCGGAGCGCAAGGGGTCGCGAGCTGGCTTAGGAGCTGGGAGTGAGGTGGAAAAGAGCGAGGGCGGGGTTTTCGACAAACTTTTTAATCGCGATGAGGAAGGTGACGGCCTCTTTGCCGTCGATCAGGCGGTGATCGTAGGATAGGGCGAGGTTCATCATTGGCCGAATTTCGACCTGATCCCCCACGGCGACCGGGCGCTGCTGGATGGCGTGAAGGCCGAGGATGGCGGATTGGGGTGGGTTGAGGATGGGAGTCGAGAGGACAGATCCATAGACGCCGCCATTCGAGATGGTGAAAACGCCACCGAGAAGATCGGGCAGGGAGAGTTTCCCGTCGCGCGCCCGGGCGGCGACCGCACCCAAAGCCTTTTCCAGGCCAGCGAGGTCGAGCTGATCGCAATCGCGCAATACGGGAACAACGAGGCCCTTCTCGGTGCCAACGGCCACTCCGATATCGAAGTAGTGTTGGGACACGATTTCGTCTCCCTCAATTCGAGCATTGAGGGCGGGCACCGTTTTGAGCGCATGCACGGCGGCTTGGAGAAAGAAGCTCATGAAGCCCAGCTTGACCCCGTGCTGGGCTTGAAACGTGGATTGAACTTCGGTGCGAAGGGCGATGAGGTTGGAAAGGTCAGCCTCGTTAAAGGTGGTGAGAATTGCGGCCGTATGTTGGGCGCTGACCAGACGGTCTGCGATTTTGCGGCGAAGAGGGGACATCTTTTTCCGGGTTTCCCGGTCGGAACGGGAAGAGTTTGGCGAGAGGACGGCGGTATCTGCCTCGGTGTGCACGAGAGAGGGAGTCGGAAAAGATTCCCGAACGGGAGCTTTGGAGGGAGAAGGGGTTGGGGTCATATCCCTTTTCGGTGTTTCGGGGGGAGCCGACTTTTTCGAAGGAGCTTTCCCCGGGTGAAGCTGGCCGACGGTCTGGCCAACTTTGACCTCGGTGCCCTCGGCAATGAGGATTTCGAGAGTCCCATCCGTTTCGGCAAAGACCTCCGAAGTCACCTTGTCGGTTTCGATTTCAAAGAGAGCATCGCCGGAGGAAACGATTTCCCCGTCTTTCTTTTTCCAGCTCCCGAGGAC
>LIBO01000125.1 GCA_001438005.1 Verrucomicrobia subdivision 6 bacterium BACL9 MAG-120507-bin52
GTAATTAAATCGAGCAGATTATTTATAATATGCTACTATTTAACTAGATGCATTTCATTCGGAGCCTCCTCCTCCGCATGAGTGGACTTTGCGCTTTATCCCGCAAGGGCCGCTCTCTCCTTTTATTTTCTGCCTGGCTACTCCTCTTCATTCCAAGTGGGACCTTGGGTAAGCAAGGGATTGCATTTCAAATGCCTATGGGCAATCCAGATGAGGCTACCACTAGCTCCACTGCTCGAACAAAGTACCTGATCCAAAAGCGCCAGTATGCGCTCTCCTATAACGACGACACGCATCAAGCCAATTGGGTGAGTTGGAGCTACACTTCGGATGACACGGGGTCCCAAGCGCGGACCGACGCGTGGGCGGTGGAAGAGTTGTTGCCTAGCGGATTTTTAAGAATCGGCACCTCGAGTTTTGGGACCCCATGGGATCGGGGACATATGTGTCCCTCCGCCGACCGAACGACCAACTTCGAAGACAACAAACAAACTTTCCGCATGAGCAATATCATTCCCCACCATGCGAATAATAACCAAGGGTTATGGGCCACTTTTGAAACATATACCCGCTCGCTGGCGGCCGGTGGAAACGAAGTTCTGATCATTACGGGGCCGTCGGAATTCAATGGCAATACGATTGGCAATGGAATGCAAATTCCTGGATCGGTTTGGAAGATTGCCGTGATCGCTACCAATGCCAGTAGTTCCGAACCGGCTAACCAGCGTTTAACTTCATCGTCACGCGTGATTGCCATTTTAACACCCAATATCGGTACGGCGGAGGGGCTAGTTAATAATTGGAAATCCTACCGAACTTCGGTTGAGCAGATTGAACAATTGACTGGCTTTACCTTTTTCACGGAGGTCAATCCTTCCGTGGCCACTTATTTGAAAAATGTGGTGGATACCGGCACTGGTCCAAATAATCCGACCGTGATCACCTCCTTCAGCCCCACCTTTGGCCCTTCCGGAGCGACGGTCACCATCTCTGGATTTAATTTTGGTTCCAATCCCGCGGTGGAATTCGATGGGACGACCGCCACGGGTGTGACCGTCGTGAATGCCAACACTCTTACGGCCACAGTTCCTGCTGGTGCCACCACGGGCAACATCACGGTGACCGGCACGGGCGGAACCGACACCAGTTCGGGGGAATTCACCGTCACGGGCGGAAGCACTACCCCAGCCTTCTCGCTTTCCACCGCGAGCCTGACCGGCCTGATAGCCAACGAGGGAGCGGTCGGTAGCAGCCGAGTATACACGGTGACGGGGACTAATCTGACCAGCAACCTCACGGTAACGGCCCCGACAAACTTTGAAGTCAGTCTGAACAACAGTTTCTTTTCCGCCAATGTGACTCTCTCCCCGGTTGCCGGAGCCCTTTCGGGTGTTCCGGTTTACGTCCGGATCAAGTCAGGTGCACCGGTGGGCTCGGTTTTCGGAAATGTGACGCATGTGGGCGGGGGAGCGACCAGTCAAAATTTGAATATTTCCGGAACCGTCGCTTCCACCGCACCTCTCCTAATTGTTTCCACGACAAATCTGGCTGGATTCATGGCGGTCCAGGGAAGTGATGGAATCAGCAAAAATTATACCGTATCCGGCTTAAACCTGACCGGAAGCATTACCATCGCCGCGCCCAGCGACTTCGAAATTAGCCTCAACAGTTCATCTGGTTATAGCAATAGTCTCACCCTAAATCCCGTTTCTGGGACGCTGGCTAACACAGCGGTGCATACCCGCCTGAAAAACTCGCTTTCGGTGGGATCCTATACAGGAACCATCACCCATACTGGTGGGGGATCAAGCGGGACGAGTGTGGCTTTAAGCGGTTCAGTTACGGCGTCGGGTGGAGGAGGTGGAACGGCCGCAGTTTTGGCCCAGTGGACTTTTGAAAGTGTCACGAGCGCTGGAGCGGGCGCAACTTTCGGGCCCGCCTACGCGGAGGCTGGCTTACAGAGCGGCTCGGCCGCTTTGACTGGTCTACACGCCTCCAGCGCCACGGTTTATTCGACCCCCAGCGGTAACGGCTCGCCCAAATCGATCAGCGCGAACAACTGGACGACTAACGATTACTATCAGATTCGCTTCAGTTCCGCAGGCCACCAAAGCCTTAAGCTGACCTTTGACCATACCGGTAGTTCCACGGGGCCTGCCGAATTCCTCGTCTCTTACAGCACAAACGGTGGCACGTTCACCACCTTTTCCAATTACGACATCGCGAAGACGAATGCCACGTCGGCAGCAACTTGGAATAATACAAATAGCAATAGTGTCAGCTCAGTGACGATGAATCTTGCCCCCGTAGAGGGCTTAAACAACCAAAGTGATGTTTACCTACGCTTTGTTATGCGCTCCACCGTTTCGTTGAAGAACGAGTCGGTTGCAGCTACGGGTACCTCACGGTTAGATAATGTCGTGGTGGAGGCGGTTTCGATTGGCACCACTCCTATCCTTGCCCCCGTTATCACGAGTCCGACCAGTAGCATCGCGACAGCTTACAATTCTTTCACCTACACCATCACCGCCTCAAACTCACCCACTTCTTTTGCGGCTTCCGGGTTGCCGCAAGGACTTTCCCTGAATAGCACGAGCGGGGTCATCTCGGGTACGCCGACCGTGGTCGGGCAGTTTGTCGTGGCTTTGACGGCCAGTAACGCCGAGGGCGCCGGCATGGGAACCCTGGCGCTGACCGTGAATCCCAATCCCAACGCGCCGGTGATTGGTGGCACCCTCAATGCCGCTGGGCAGGTAGGTGCGGCATTCGATTATCAGATAACCGTGAGCAATAGCCCCACCTCGTATTTGGCGGAAGGACTGCCGGAGGGTCTCTCCCTGCAGCCGACTTCCGGCCGGATCACGGGTACGCCCACGGTCTCCGGCTCCTTTGCCGTCACACTCACCGCCTTCAATGCGGTTGGCAGTGACACAAAAACCCTCAACCTGACTATCAAAAATCCAAGGCTATCGATTTCCGTCGGGCAGCTGACCGGATTCTCCGCCAATGCTGGATTGGCCAGTTCCGCCCAAACGTACACGTTGAGTGGCGAAGATCTTTCCGGTGTCATCACCGTGACTGCCCCGACCCATTTTGAAATCAGTCTGGATGGGGCTAGTTACGGCAGCTCCGTGCCGCTGAATCCGGATGGAAATGGGACTCTATCGATGTCTCTTTCGGTCCGCTTGGCCGCTTCGGTGCCGGTGGGAATTCATTCCGGTTCCATCATTCACACCGGGGGAGGAGCGGCGCCCTCCTATTTGTTGCTCCAGGGGGAGGCGATTTCAGCAACACCCGTTTTTATGATCTCGGCCAATACTCTCTCCCCGTTCAGCAGCACCCAAGGCAAGCCCTCGATCCGGCAGACTTACACCGTGAGTGGCTCGAGCTTGAATGAAAATATCGCTGTGGTTTGTCCCGCCGGTTTTGAGTTAAGCCTGAATGATGAAACTTACGCGGCCACGGTAACCCTGACGCCCACGGCAGGCACTTTGCCGGAGACTTCCATTTATGTCCGCCTCACTGGGGCGACCCAGGGAACCTTCAGCGGCTCCTTGACGCATGCGGGGGGAGGAGTTGCCAACCAGCTGGTGGCGGTGACGGGGCAGGTGACGGCGGTGGTGGGGCCTCCGATCTTATCGCCCCTGAGCGGATCGGTGTACACCGGTGCATCCTTCCGCCACACCATCGTGGCCGGTGGGGATAGTTCGGTCACCTATGGTGCCACCGGATTGCCCGCTGGATGGACGGTGAACTCCACGAGCGGCTTGATTTCTGGCACGGCTTCTTCCTCTGCCGGAATGGTCAACTTCACGGTTTTCGCCATCAATGATGAGGGAACGACCTCGGCCACCTACACCCTGAAGGTGGTGAGTACCACGGAACAGGACAACGTTCCCCTTAGTGTGGTCATCAACAAAACGCAGTATGCGGTTCCCGACCGGATCGAGTTGCTGGTCGTGGGCAATAATAGCGATGCCGCCGCCGGACCGCCCGTGGATTTGCGGGGCATGATTTTGAAGGACTTTGCCTCGA
>LIBO01000126.1 GCA_001438005.1 Verrucomicrobia subdivision 6 bacterium BACL9 MAG-120507-bin52
ATTCAGGGTTTTCTGGAGGAGGTCAAAGAGGCGAAGTTGTCCTCAGCTTCGGTTGTGGGAATTTTCAATCAGGTGGTACGGCCTCATTTACGCAAGGCGAAGAGTAGGGAGCTCATCCGGCTGTGGGATCTGAGAATTGCGGGCATGGACAAGGATGTGGAGAAAGAGGTGAAAACTTTGGGGTTGGACGATTACAAACTTTTGAAACGACCGGAGCTGATGTGGGAGCGGGCGGATGATTTGGAAAAGATAGGGGAGCAGGAGAGTGCGTGGGCGCAGAAGATGGAGATTTTGCGGGCGAATCCGTATCATCCCAAATTATCAGATTGGATCGGGGATCTGAAGCAGGCCTTGGGGGAGAGTTCCGCGGGATTGCCCGACAAGGCTCCTTAAGTTAGGATTTGGAGTTACGCGCTGTTAGCTCAACTGGATAGAGCACCTGACTACGGATCAGGAGGTTAGAAGTTCAAATCTTCTACGGCGCAAATGGTTTGCGGCTGTAGTTCAATGGTAGAACGCTAGCCTTCCAAGCTAGACACGAGGGTTCGATTCCCTCCAGCCGCACCATCTGTTTGGTGATCAGCAATTTGTGGTGTAAAAATTTCGAAAAAATACCGTTTTACAACACTTTCTTACAACAAACTTGGCCAAAAATCATCGAACCAAAAGTTCGATTCCCGCGACCATATTAATCTTGAGGCAGTCAGCAAAATCGGGGAATTTATTGTTTTGAAGGCGCAAAAACAACAGGCCTCGCGAAACACCGCCCAAGCGCTGGTTCGGATTTTGGAAAAGCTGGGGGTGGAGACGGTTTTCGGAATTCCCGGTGCCAAGATTGACAGCGTTTTTGAAGCGTTGCTGGACTCTAAAATCCGCCTGGTGATCTGCCGTCACGAACAAAACGCGGCCTTCATGGCGGCGGCGGTGGGCCGGCTGACCGGGAAGGTCGGGGTGGTCCTGGTCACTTCGGGGCCCGGCGTGGGCAATCTGGCTACCGGCTTGGCGACCGCCACCACGGAAGGGGATCCGGTCCTGGCCATCGGCGGAGAGGTGCCGCTGGAGGAGCGTTCGAAATCCACCCATCAGTCCTTGCTTTCCGTGACGTTGATGCGCCCGGTCACCAAGTATGCCGCCGAGATTGTGACGCCGCTCCAAATCGGGGAACTCGTCAGCGAGGCGGTGCGGGCGGCCGAGACGGGGCGGCCCGGGGCGACCTTCCTCTCCTTGCCCCGCGATGTGGGCTTGGCTCCTTGTGACGTGGATACGGATCTACCGTTTGGCCGGGTGCCATCCGCAGGGGCGGGAGCCACGTCGGAGGCTGAGAAGATGGCCAAGGTTTTGGCGGCCAGCAAAAAGCCCACGCTTCTCCTGGGCATGCAGGCCAGCGATCCACGCTGCAGCGAGCAACTCCGCCAATTCATCGCCGCCACCGGCATCCCGTTTGTCTCCACCTTCCAGGGGCCCGGAGAGTGGGCCGCGGGCAAAAACCCAAAGTTGTTTGGGGGACGGATCGGTTTGTTCAAAAACCAGCCGGGCGACCGTCTGCTGGCCGCCAGCGATTGCGTGGTCACCATTGGCTACGAACCTGTGGAGTACGATCCGGAGTTTTGGAATGAGGATCCGCGCCGGCCGATCCTGGCGGTGGACTCCGTCTTGGCCCGACAGGACCGGCACTATCTTCCGGCGGCGGAGCTGATCGGCGACATCGGGGCGAGCCTCACACTTCTGCAAAACAAGGCGCAGGTCAAAATCGACCCCGCCCATCTGGCCTTGGCCGCGGCCGGGCGATCGGAAATAGACGGGGCCATTGCCAAGGGCGCCAAGAAGGAAGAGTTTCCCGTCCACCCGCTCCGGATTCTTCACGAGTTGAACCAGGTTGTGACCGACGAGACCACCGTGGCCCTGGACGTGGGTTCGAACTATGTCTGGATGAACCGTTATTTTGCCGCCCACCGGGCCCGGCAGGTTTTGGTCAGCAACGGGCAGCAGACCTTGGGGGTGGCTTTGCCCTGGGCGATTGCCACGCACCTGCTTCGGCCGGGTAAGCCCATTATTTCGGTTTCCGGGGACGGGGGATTCATGTTCAGCTCCACCGAGCTGGAGACGGCGGTGCGGTTGGGCGCCCGTTTTGTCCATCTGGTCTGGGACAGCGGCACGTATGACATGGTCGCCTTCCAGGAGCAGGCCCATTACGGCAAGACCGCCGGGATCCAGTTGGGCCATGTGGACATCCCGAAGTTTGCGGAGGCGTTCGGCTGCCGCGGGGTGGCGATCCGGAAGGCGGCGGAGCTGGGTCCGGCCCTGCGGGAGGGGCTCGCCTCCCCGGTGCCGTTCCTGATCCAAATCCCTGTGGACTATTCCGAGAATCTTTCGTTGATGAAGGAACTACACACCACGGCCCTCAATTAAGGCGGCGATGGCGTCGCCCCGAAAGTTGAACTGCCCCTTGCCGGACGCCCTGTGGGCGGCGTTGGAGGCGAGAACCAGGAACACGGGGGAGACGCTGGACCAGGCGGTGGTGCGTTGCCTGGGGGAGGCGCTGGATCTTTCGCGTCACTCCATCTTCCAGATCTCGACCTCAGCGGCGTTGGTGAAGGGAGTTTACCAGGGGGCGGCCACGGTGGCGGAGGTGAAGCGGCACGGAGATTTTGGGTTGGGGACGTTTGAGAACCTGGACGGCGAGGGAATGCAGTTGGACGGGAATTGTTTTCAGGCCAAGGGGGATGGTTCGGTGACCCAACCGTCCGATGCAACCCCGGTTCCCTTTTGGGTGACCACCCGATTCAAGGCCGACCGGACGGAAACCTTGTCCGAGGTGCGCAGCTGGGCGGATTTATGCGACCGGCTGACGAAACTGCGCACCTCTGACAACTTGGTGGCGGCGATCCGGCTGGATGGAGTTTTGGATTTCGTTCACGTGCGGACGGCCTGCAAGTCCGCCCCGGGCACGGATCTGGTCACCGCCGCCTCCAGGCAAAAGGAGTTCAAGTTCGAGAAGGTCCAGGGAACCTTGCTGGGTTTTTTCACGCCCACCTACGCACGGACGATCAATGTGCCCGGCTATCATCTCCATCTTTTGACGGAGGACCGGAAGCATGGCGGTCATGTTCTCGAGGTGCGGGCAGCCCGTCTGCAGGCTTTGCTGCACCTGACGTCCGACCTGCATTTGGTCCTGCCGGAGAATGAGGAGTTTCTGAAGGCGAACCTGACACAAGACCCGGCTGCGGCTTTGGCGAAAGCAGAAGGCGGTGCCGCCACCAATTCCTGAACGGTCCGTAATTTTTTACAACAAACTTACAACCTACCTCTGTAGAAAACGCACGGAATCGAACTTTCGGTCGTTGATTTGCAATGGTTTAAAATGCGGAATTGGACGAGGGTTCGATTCCCTCCAGCCGCACGTTTTTTTGGGAAGAAAAGATAACCACGGGTTCGATTGGCCCCCTTAGACCTGCCCCCTCCCTTTCTTAAATGTCATTCCATGATGGAAAGGATTTGCGCTTCGCGCCGGAATTGGCCCCCGTACATCCAACCCCGGCCCATCCTAAGGTCGCCTCCGGCATGGAAAATATGTCCGCTGACGCGGCGGGATTCCCTCCAGCCGCATGATTTTGAATTTTTGGAATCGCGTTCGATGGAGGGCGGGAATTTTTTACAAGCGGGAGCGGAGCCAGAGGGCAAGGAGAATGCTAGTGAAGAAGCCCGCCAGATAAGTCACCAGTTTGCAGAGAGTGATGATGAGGAAGGCGGGAGTCATGGGGGGAAGGGGAATTTCGAAATGCGAAATTCGGAAATTGGAAATTGCAGAGTGTGAATGGGGGGAAGTGATTAAGGGGTTATGGGGTTAGGAAGGCAGGTGGAAGGGGAATCATCGGGAGCGCCAAGTGGAGTTGTTGCGACAGTTGGGGCCGACGATGAAGCCGGACTCACCTTCGCTAAAGTAGGCGCCACCGGCCTGGATGGTGGTGCCTTTGTTGCCAAA
>LIBO01000127.1 GCA_001438005.1 Verrucomicrobia subdivision 6 bacterium BACL9 MAG-120507-bin52
CCCTCCATGTCAAGCCCGGCAATTTCGCTCGCCAGCAACACGCGTCCGAACAATGCCAGTTTTTCGAGCGTGCCGTTGCCGGACTCGGTAACGACCAGCGATCTGCCTTGGAATTCGTTGCGATAATACGGTGAAAACCTTCTCCAACCATATTGCCGGGCGTCGCCGCCATCATCAAGTATCCCGTCTTGGAAAAAACTGATCGTGTTGCTCCCACCATCCACATTGATTGTCACCGAGCGAAGTTCAGGCCCGCTTGCGACCGGGTCGGAGTCCGCAAAAATCGCCGTCTCGCCATCGTCGAGTTCAATCCGGAGCGTTGATTTTTCCGTGAGCAAAACCCTGAGTGCGCTGCCGTCGTCTCCTGCATTCTCCAACAGCAGACGGGGCGTTGCGGAGTGGATCCGCAGTCCCAACCGGATGGCGAACCCCGACCTCAAACGTCTGCCGCCGTAGGGGGCCGTGGGATCGCGAACGACAAACCTGGGAAGCTCCGGCATCGGAACCACCCATCCATCCCGGTCACGCGACCATTCCAAGATCGGCTTCAGTGACGCCAGCGAAGCAAGGCGGCGGGCGGGTTCCGCGCTCAAGGCGTCCGCCAGGTGCGGCGGGATGGTGTGTATTCTCGCTGCATGCTTCTGCGTTTCCGTGAAGAGCAAGCGTCCATCGTGTTCGAGGCAGTCCGGGTAGCTGATCCGCACGAGCGGATCGTCGTCGTAAATCCCGATCTCCGGCTGGGACCAGGCGATCCGTTTGCCGGCCGGGCTGTCTGTTTCCCATCCGCGGCAGAACCACATCGGGTTCCGGCCGGTGTAAGAGACCGTTCTTCGATCCGCACGGTCGCGGAGCGCTTTACCTCCATGATTATGGAAACAGTAAAGGTAGCCCCCATCCGGGAGTTTCCAGACAAACGTGGCAGCTCTGGGATGCTTCATCAGCCGGCCATTGGCAAAGCGCATGTATTCGCTCGGCTCCCAAGAGCGCCCTTGGTTCCGGGAATAACTACAAGCCGGATGTCCGTCAATGGTCCGGAACACGGTAAAAATCGACCCGTCGCTCAGGGGGGCAAAGCTGTGCTCTTCGGCCACCGGACCACCACCGATCGGGGCACGAATGCCGTAGTCGCCATCGGGCAGCGTCACCCAGTTGGCCTCCTGGGGGTTCTGGCACGTGGAGAGATCGTCGGAACGAAGCAGAGCCCCTTCAGTCGAAGTGAACCATCCTTCGCCAAACCCGCCCACCTTGTGAATCGGAAGAAAAAGGCTACCGTTGATCAGGAAAGGCTTGCCGACGTTCCAGAAAAATCGGATGGATCCGCCTGTTGCATTGTTGCGATCGATTTCAAATTCGCGCACCGGAATCACGCCGCGCTCATGCGACCACGTTTTGCCTTGGTCATCGCTCCACCGGAAGACGTAATGGCCGTGGGAATCCATCCTCTGCGTCACGCTTCCCGGGTATGGCGGATTGTCCGCGGGAAGCTCGCGTGTATCGTCCGCGTTGAAGACGTAAAAGACAAAAATACGGCCCGATGGCATGGTGATCGGCACGCCCCAGGATGACTCGGGAGCCTGCGGCGATTCGAGCGGAACGCGATTTTGCCATGTCACCCCCCCATCGAAGGTTTTCATGGTCATCACGTGTTGTCCACGGGAACCCTCATGCCCGGTTCCCGTGGTTACCACGCAAAGCAATCCCCCGTCGTGCGTTGGCGTCAGAAAGGGCTGATCCGCATAAAAGTCTGTTGGAATGAGCCGACCGGTTCCTATCTGCCGACCGTCCTCGCACGGCTGAGGCACTGCTGGCCACATCGGATCGAAATCAGCACGGTCCTGATCAGCAATCTGCCCTTGATGGGGTGCTGCGGCACTGATGGAGTTCATGCTGGTCCGACGCTTTTGTCCCCGGGGCGAAGCTGGCCCTGCAGTCGGCGCTAAAATCGTCAGTGATCCTTTATAGACCGATTCGTCAAGCATCACCCCGCGACCTCATTCCTTATCCTGCCATCTTCATCGAAATTCCGACATTTGGCGGCTCCACAGGGCTGGCGCGTCCTGTCACCCCCCAGTCTCGCCAACGAGCGCCGGTGTAGTTCGGGCGGCGCGGCAGACCGCCACCCGCCGCACAGAACAACCGGCAGAACTGCCAATCCGGACCATGGCACTTTGAGGGGGGGGGCGCAGGATCGGTCACTTTTCCATCGTGCTCTTCAGGGCCACCTGGCTTGGCCGGGGCGGCTTCCTGACAAATGTCTGCTTTTGGCAAGGGTCATGGAGCGACTTGGGCTGGGCATCCGGTATAAGTGTAATCTGAACTTTGGTCGCCGCCTGCAAGGAGGCCCGCCCTCCTGCCGATGCTGATCCAAGATTGCCCCGCCAGATGATTCCGCCCACCGCATCCACCCGACCGATCGCCCCCGAGGCGCGGCCGATGCCGTCGCCGTGGCTTTACATCATTTCGCTCTATTTTCCTTTCGGCCTGATGAGCGCGGGCCTGATGGTGAGTCTGCCCAACAGCTTGTTCAAACTACTCGAGTTCTCGAATCAACAGATCGGCATGCTGAGCGGGCTGGGACTGGTGGCATCGCTCCGGTTTCTCTTCGCGCCGTGGTTGGACGGTGCGGCCACCAAGCGGGGGCTCTCGATCGTCACTCTCCTGCTCTCGGGAGCAGTTGCATTCTCCATGGCCGGGATCACCGCGTTCAGTGTGTCGCCGGAATTCTTTCTTTGGGCGATGGTTGGGGCGCTTTTTTTGATGGCCATCCTGAGCGCATCGCATGAGACGGCGGCAGACGGATACTACATCCGCGCACTTGATCCGAAACTCCAGGCCCAATTCATCGGCGTGAAGACCGCATCCATCCGGATAGGGATCATCACGGCCAGCACTGGATTGCTTTTGCTCGCGACCCACCTGGCGGCTCGGAGCGGTGCGACCGATATCACCTCGGTTGACAAATCAGGCTTTCATTTCGGCTTCGCCGTGGCCTTTGCGCTGGCGGGAGTGATCCTCATCGCCTTGGCCGTTTACAATTATTTTATGGTCCCGCGGATTCCGCAGGATGAACCGGTGCGGCATGAGAGGTTTGCGATTCTGGAAGTCCTGCGCGAATACCTGCGCCAAGAGAAGGTTGCCCTGTTTGTTTTGTTTATTTTGCTCTACCGCTTCGGCGAGGGTTTTCTGGCTATGAAGGGACCGTTTTATCTGGACTCTACAAGCGCCGGAGGCCTTGCGTGTCAGGCTGGGGACCTCGCCTATATTTCCCTTCTGGCGGAACTCCCGTGGATGATCGTGGGGGGAATTCTCGGGGGCTACATCATCAAATGGTTCGGGCTGCGCCGCGTATTTATTCCTTTGGCCCTCTGCATGAACATCCCGAACCTTCTTTATGTCTGGTTGGCGGTGGCCCAACCCCAGGCCACGATCGCTTTGTTTGGCCACAACCTCAACATCGCACTGCTCATGTCCTCCAGCACCGAGGCCATTTTCTACGGGATGAGCTTCAGTGCCATGTTTTACTACATGCACATTATGGCCACCGAATCCGGCCGCAACAAGACCTCCATCCTCGCCGTCTCCTTCGCCGTGATGAATTTGGGTTGGCTTGTTCCCGGCATGATGAGCGGCTTTGTGCAGGCGGCCATCGGGTATCCCGGGCTTTTCTTGGTGAGCAGCACGGTCGGCCTCTCGGCCCTTCTCCTCATCCCTCATCTGCCGATGCCGCAAGCGGAGGGCTCCCGTCAGCGTTGAATGCATCCTTCTTAAGGCGCCCGGGCGACCCCTTGATCATGACACCATTTATGCTCCATCGCGCACTGGCTCGGCCGGGGGCGTCACTCCGCTTTTGCCGAATCCTTCCAGCGGATGGCCATCCGATGCAGACGATGGCACCGTGGAGCGGGATAGTCGTGTCTTCGGCAGGCGATCTGGCCGCGCCGCGTCAGGAATGCGAACGAAACGTCCGCCTCGGA
>LIBO01000128.1 GCA_001438005.1 Verrucomicrobia subdivision 6 bacterium BACL9 MAG-120507-bin52
GAGCGAGAGTTTTCCAAAGAATTGTGATTCAACCTTTTGCCGGCAAGATAGATCCATGAAACACCTAACAAGACTTATCTCTTTTTTCCTGATGCTGACGGGATGTTATGGTTCGGCCTATGCTCAAGTACTTCTGAATCCCTCCTTTGATGATTCGGGCAGTACTGAGGAAGAACCTATGGCATGGGTGCGTTGGGGTGAGGGTTTTCGGCGGGTGACGGATTGGAAACCGATCCACTCGGGAGCAGGCCAGTTAGGATACGATCATACGGCGGTCAGTCAGGGCGGCAACTGCGGGATTTGGCAGGACGTGGTCGGTGTCCAAGCGGGGAAGAAGTACAAAATTTCGCTCTATGTCATGGCGGATAAGGTGGAGGGGGCGAGATTACCTCCCAACACCTTGGAGTTGAGGCTGGAGCATGCGGATAATGGGCAGCAGTCGTTGCTGGAAAGTAAGATGATTCCTATGATCACCCTACCTACCGATGGGACATGGCAGGAGATATCGATTGAGGGCACAACCCCGAGCGATAGTTTGAGGTTTCTGATGGTGATGACACCCTTAGATGGGGAAAACCGCGGGGGGAAATTTAAGTTCGATGATGTGAAGGTGGAGTTAATGCCGTAAGATTCACTCTTTTGAGTAATGGTGATCCCTGTCCTATCAGGCGATCATGAAAGTAGTGTATGTCCATGTTCATTCATAAGTACCCTTGGCAAGATCGGGTTACCCCTATCGCGAATGTTTGGAGGGATCCTCATGGAAAGCCAACGTGCGGAAAGAGGGATTTGGGATTTACCCTGGTGGAACTTCTGGTGGTGATTTCCATTATTGGGCTCCTCGCGGCACTGGCCATACCGGCGATTTCTGGGGCCAGAGCCAGTGCGGATAAGGCGAAGTGCGTCGGCAATTTGAAACAGTTGGTCACCGTTGCCTTGTCCATAGCCACGGACAACAACGGGAAAATTCCCAACTGGGATAATAACAACAATCCCCCTTGGCACTGGGATGAGATACGTCAGTTTATGGGGAGTCCGACCAATGGTTCCTTAAAGGGCACGACCTTCCAGTGCCCCGCCACCTGCCGCAATCCTGATTTGATCAAAGAGTTGGATATTTCGAATGGACAGTTTCCCGTTGGAAGAAGTCACTACCGGTTCAACAACTACTATGCGGCGGGCAAGTGGCCTCTTTTTAAAGTGAGTGAGGCAGTGGTTTTTTGGGACTTCGTCTACTCCTACACGCCCAATGCCGATTGGTCTCACTATCGGGGGAGTCCCAATACAATCATGAATCTGGCCTACGCCGATGGGCACGTAGCAACCGCGAGTTCGAAAGTATTACGTTCGGGAGATCGGGCGCAACGAATTGTCCCCTTGTACCCGCTGGGAGGTGATGATTATGGCTCAAAGCTTTATAAGCTGGGTTGGGAAGTGGAGAAGTAGTGTCTTGAAGACGATTGCGTTGTACACGGCCGCTATCTGTGTGGCTTTTTCCTGCTCTTGGGTCCAAGCAGCTCCTGAGTTGATCAACGGCTCCTTCGAGGAAGGGGGTACACCATCGGATACGGCGGTGGGATGGACCCGGTGGGGAGAGTGGATCAATCGCGAGACGGATTGGAAACCTGTGCGAACGGGCCAAGCGGTCTTAGGGTATCACCACTGGCAAATTCCATCGGAGGCGGACTCGGGCGTTTGGCAGGAGGTGAAAGGGGTGAAAGTGGGGCAGAAGGTAAAATTTTCGATTTTTATGATGGTTGATTCTGTTTCAGGCAATCAGGCAAGAGCGGAGTATGTGGAGTTGCGCTTGGAGTATAGTAAAAATGGGTGGCAGGAGAATTTGGCGCAGAAGAGGGTGCTACTCAAAGATTTTCCTACCGACGAAGCTTGGCACGCCATTGAGGTGGAGGGAGTCGCGTCGACAGAGAAACTTCGAGTCGTTTTATCCATCACCCCAAGTTTGGATGAAATTCCGAGGGCAGGAGCCGTCAAATTTGATGATGCCAAATTAGAACTTAACTAGGTTCGAATCCCCCACCTACGACCCCAAAATCAGAAAATCAAATTGCAAACCTATGAGGCTCAATGACTTATTTGACCTACGACCCCAAGCAGAATATTCTGGAGCGTGAGTTTACGAGAAGTTTTTTAGATCGATTGGTTAAAAGGCAGATAGATCGAAGCGATCGAGGTTCATTACTTTGTGCCAAGCGGCGATAAAGTCTTTCACGAATTTTTCTCGGGCATCGTCCTGAGCGTAGACCTCGGCAACCGCCCGAAGTTCGGAATTTGAGCCAAAGACGAGATCCACCCGGGTGCCGGTCCATTTGACTTTACCCGTTTTGCGATCGTGGCCTTCGTAAAGACCGCCGACGGCCGAGGGTTTCCATTCGATATCCATATCGGTGAGATGGATAAAGAAGTCATTCGTCAGGACGCCAGGTTTGTCGGTGAATACACCGTGCTTGGTGTGGCCGAAGTTAGTGTCGAGAACGCGCATTCCGCCGATCAGAACGGTCATTTCTGGGGCAGTTAACTTCATCAGTTGAGCGCGATCGACTAGCAGCTCCTCTCCCGGTGTTTTCAACCCTTGGCGGGTGTAATTACGAAAACCATCCGCGCGCGGCTCGAGAAGGGCGAAGGAGGCGACATCGGTCTGCGCCGGAGAGGCATCGGTTCGACCTGGGGAAAAAGGAACCGACAGGGAGAGACCGGCTTTTTTGGCGGCTTCCTCCACTCCCGCACAACCGCCTAATACGACCATATCGGCCAAGGAAATCTGAACTCCGTTTTTGCTCGAGGCGTTAAACGTGCCCCGAATCATTTCCAGCTTTTGAAAAACTTTACACATTTCGGACGGCTGATTGACCTCCCAGCTATTTTGCGGAGCAAGGCGGATCCGGCAGCCGTTGGCTCCGCCCCGAAGGTCGGAACCGCGGAAAGTGGAGGCGGAGGCCCAAGCGGTCGTGACCAGTTGGGAGACGGTCAGACCCGAGTCAGTGATCTTGGTTTTTAAATCGGTGATTTCCTTCGGCCCGACCAGCTGGTGGTTGACCGGAGGGACGGGGTCTTGCCAAATCAGCTCCTCTTGGGGGACTTCGGGTCCGAGGTATCGGACGCGGGGCCCCATGTCGCGGTGGGTGAGTTTGAACCAAGCGCGGGCGAAGGAGTCGGCAAAGAGATCTGGATGGGCGAGGTAGTGGCGCGAGATCTTTTCATACGCAGGGTCCATCCGCAGGGCGAGGTCGGCCGTGGTCATCATGGGACGATGTTTTTTTGTCGGGTCGTGAGCATCGGGAATCATGTCTTCGGGGCGGACATCCTTGGCCACCCATTGGAGGGATCCGGCAGGGCTTTTGGTGAGCTCCCACTCATAGCCGAAAAGAGTTTTAAAGTAGCCCATGTCCCATTTGGTGGGGTTAGGTTTCCAGGCACCTTCGATACCGTTGCTGATGGTGTCGGCCCCCATGCCTGTGCCGAAGCGACTCCTCCAACCCAGACCCATCTCCTCCAAGGGGGCGCCTTCGGGCTCCCGCTCGATCAGCTTGGGATCCCCGGCGCCGTGGGATTTCCCAAAGGTGTGGCCGCCAGCGACGAGAGCTACCGTTTCTTCGTCGTTCATGGCCATACGGGCAAACGTTTCCCGCACATCGCGGGCGGAGCCGAGGGGATCAGGTTTTCCGTTCGGGCCTTCGGGGTTGACATAGATCAGTCCCATTTGAACCGCGCCGAGGGGCTCTTCGAGGACCCGATCACCGGTGTAACGCTGGTCGTCCAGCCATTTGGTTTCGGATCCCCAATAAATGTCGTCTTCCGGTTCCCAGATGTCTTCGCGTCCGCCCCCAAAGCCAAAGGTTTTGAAGCCCATCGATTCAAGGGCGACGTTGCCGGAGAGAATAAAGAGGTCGGCCCAAGAGAGTTTGTTGCCGTACTT
>LIBO01000129.1 GCA_001438005.1 Verrucomicrobia subdivision 6 bacterium BACL9 MAG-120507-bin52
CCTGTATTGAGGGTGATCTCCGTGCATAGATTGGAGCTATGAATCACCCCCACGTGGTCTTGCGGACTCCGTATGTTGCAGGCGTCTTTGAAGGTGATCCAGGGGTGCCCCGTCTCGAACAGCATGGAGAGCATTCTCTTCCAAACCTCAATCGCCGGAACCTTGTGCCCCCAAATTTCCCCCTTCTCCGCTTTCGCCTCATACGCAACGTAAGCGTCCTCAAACTTTTTACCAAAGAGATGATGCAGATCCGCCGCATCGCTCGTCCGAAAGAATGTCCAATCCGCACGGGCTTCCATTCGCTTCATGAATAGATCGGGAATCCAGTTCGCCGTGTTCATGTCGTGGCACCGCCGACGATCATCTCCCGTGTTTTTTCGGAGCTCGAGAAAGTCAAAAAGGTCATTGTGCCACGTTTCTAAGTACGCACAGCCCGATCCCTTGCGTTTTCCTCCCTGATTGACCGCCACCAATAGATCGTTGTGCAGCTTGAGGAATGGGATGACCCCTTGGCTTTCTCCGTTCGTTCCTCCGATATAACTGCCCGTCCCGCGAACACTCGTCCAAGACCCGCCTAATCCCCCCGCCCATTTGGAGAGCATCGCGTTTTCGGCCACCCCACGCTGCATGATCGCCTCAATCGAATCGTCCACCCAGTACAGGTAACAAGAGGAAAGCTGACTGTGATGGGTGCCCGAATTAAAGAGTGTCGGGGTCGAAGAGCAAAACCTGCGGCTCTTGTAGAGGTGGTAAAGCTCGATCGCGCGTACCTCGCGATCCTTCGGTTCCGCGTGGAAGAGACCCATGGCCACACGCATCCAGAAGAACTGGGGTGTTTCCAATCTGCGCGAAACATCCGCCTTTTTGTCCACAATCAGGTAACGATCGTACAGGGTCTGAACACCGAGGAAGTCCAGATCAAGATCTGCCATCGGATCCAACGCCGCCGCTAACTTTTCGATGTCATACTTCTGCAAAAAAGAATTGTAACGACGGATTTCGATGCCCCGCTGGATCGTTTCGGCAAACTTTCTCCGGTGAAAATCTCGCAAAGCGCCAATCCCGTCTCGTAAAATGTCCCAACTCAGAACCTCCTCGTAAATAAAGGTCATCTGGATTCGGCCGGCAAACTTGGCAAAGTCAGCGTCCTTCTCAATCAAAGTCTTGGCGTTTAGGCTGATGGTATTATTGAGGTCGGCCCGTTTCATTCCGTCGAAAATCGACCTTCGCAACTCCTTCTCGATCTCCCCCGACGAGAGGCAAAGATCCAACCCAATCGAGGCAAACTCAATTCGGGCACGCAAATCGGCACCGTCCCATAGGAAAGTGGAGCCATCCGCATTCGCCACCACCACCATTCCCTCCGTCGGCTCGGCGGGGGCCACCACGACATCACCCCTCGCTCTGCGCTCACGCTGGTCCGCCCGCATGGCGCGATAAATGATATAACGCTCGGCTACCTTATAGTGACCCGCTCGCATCAATTCCTCCTGCACTAGATCTTGGACCTCCTCAATGTGCACGGTGGCTTGACCTAATTCCGTCACCCGTCCGGTCACCGCTTGGGCAATTTGGGGGGCAGACGAGGCGTCCAACCGCAAGGCAAGGAACGCCTGACAAACCGCCACTTCTATTTTTGATTCATTCCAGGGAACAGTCTGACCCTGCCGACGAATTAACCGCACCGTACACGCCGCGGGTTCCCCTGGACCAGGAACCGTCGGAGGACGCTCTCTGCGCTCACCCACCAGACTACGAGCGACGTCATAGGCATTATTATCCACCAAAGTCTTTTCCACGAGGGTTTGCAAGTCCTCGACTTTAAGAAGCAAGGGTCTGACGGCAAGAGCTTGTCGAGCGAGGTTGCGACCAACTTCTGTACAAATTTTAGCAACCCACCGGCGATTGGTTTCGGTGAAGATCGACTCTTGTCCCTTGGCCTTGAGCCAACGAGCCAGGCTTCGTCCCACCATCTCGGCCACTTCCGAGAGTTGGAAGGCATGACGCGACTCTCCATCAATCACCTCGATCTCAGGCATGTCCACCTCAACCGCATCCAGCGCTTCACCCCACGCCTCCTGCTTACCGAGAGGAAGATTGAGAAATCGCTTCATCGCCAGGTCCACATCCACATCACGCGGGTCCATCTTCATAGCGTTGCCCTCCTCTTGTGCTTACCGAAACGAAATCAGAGCTCGTCGTCGTGCACTGCTGCCAACGCCGATGACTTCTGATATTCGGTCACTCTGCCTTCAAAGAAGTTTTGCTCTTTCTTGATATCCATCATCTCGGCCAGCCATGGCAATGGATTGGCCACGTCGCCCCGTAAGGGTTTCAGCCCGACCCCCTCCAAGCGCCGATCCGCGATGTAATCAATGTAGGAGAGGAAATCCTCTAAGCTTAATCCCACCGCATTCACCGGCAGGCAATCTTTGATGAAAGTCTTTTCCAGCTCCACCGCCGTCGCCATGGTTTGCCGCAACTCCTCCTTAAAATCCTCACTCCAAACGTCACGATTTTCTTCCACCAGATCCATAAACAGGTTGCGGAACACCTCAATATGGTTCGACTCATCCCGTAGGGTGTAACGGAACATCTGCCCGATCCCGGGGAACTTATTTTGCCGATACAAAGACAGCACCATGCCAAACAATCCGTAGAACTGGGTACCCTCCATGCACTGGCCAAAGACAAAGATATTCTTGGCAAGGAGCCGTTTATTTTCCACCAGCGTGAGATCCAAATCCCGGCGTAAATCGCGGGAGATGCCCGTGACAAACTCATTCTTCTTCACGATCGACTGCACGTCTTCAAACATCGCCTCGCACTCGTGCGGATTGATGCCCAAGGAGCTGATCATGTAAAGCAACGAATCCGCATGGATATTCTCCTCATGGGCGTGCCGACCCAAAACCAGCTTCAGCTCAGGCGCCGTCACCATCTCCCGAACCACGTGCTGAATGTTATCCCCGACGATTCCCTCGGCTGCGGAAAAGTAGCCGATCCCCATCCGAATAATCCAGCGTTCGACATCCGAAACCACTTTGTTGTCTTTCCACTGCTCAATATCCTTACCCATGCCAATATCCTCCGGCTCCCAATGATTCGCCTTCATCTTGCGATAGAGATCGTAGGCCCAGGTATATTTGAGAGGCAGAAGGTTGAAGGTCATCGTCTCCTTTCCCAAAATCACCTTCTTGCCCGCAAAAGCCGCTTCCGCTTTTTTCTTGTCCAAAACAAATTTCCGTCCGCCAACCGTGAATTCAGTTTGCATCATAATATTATTCCCTTTCAGCTTCTGCTCAGATCGGGCCGAAACCCCAAGCAGAGGCCTTTTTTTGTATTATTTACGCTAATACACGTAAATACCCTGTTTAGCCCGCAACACCTTTGAGTTGTGTTGAATGTGTTCAAGGTATCTAGATGTAGTATGAGAATTTTACGTGTCAATAGACTTTGTGAATTTTTTTTATTTTATGCGTATATGCCTTAAATAAAGGCAAATACAGGCCATTTGCCTAGCAAGGTGGGGGAACCTTGTGCACCCACTTATTCACAACCGAAAAAATCTATCGCAATAAAAGGAGTTTTCTACTGCGGGACGTGACAACCACCGCCGCCATTTTTTTGAAAATACTTTTGATGATACTCCTCCGCTTTCGTGTACGGCCCGGCCCAATCCACCTGCGTCACGATCGGGCGCGAAAACTTTTTTTCACTCGTCAGTCGATCGATCACATCCCGCACGTCACTCTCCTGTTCGGCTCGAGTAAAGTAAATCGCCGATCGGTACTGATCGCCCACATCGGGACCTTGCCGATTCAGGGTCGTTGGATCGTGGATCTTAAAAAAGTATTCCACGACTTTTTTCGTATCGGCTTTTTTCGTCTCATAAACCAATCGCACCACTTCCGCATGT
>LIBO01000130.1 GCA_001438005.1 Verrucomicrobia subdivision 6 bacterium BACL9 MAG-120507-bin52
GGCTCGGTTAGCTATGAGTCGGGGAATCGGGGTGGTGATTACGGATGGCCGATCCGATCGGGTTTTGCTTCGGAGTGTGGAGCGGACCCCGCCGGGAACCTGGGTGGCGAAATGAGCGGGGTGCGAAAGTTGGCGGAACGGGCCAAAGTTGCCTCTCGCAAGCTGGCTCGGCTGAAGACGGAAGAGAAAAACCAACTACTTTGTGCGATGGCGGACGGGTTGGTGGCCCAAGAAAAAAAAATACGAAAAGCGAACGAGGAGGATGTTCAAGCGGCGCGAGCGGCGGGAACCTCGGGTGCGCTCTTGGATCGACTTGAGCTGACCGAGAAGAGATTTCAGGAGATGGTGGAGGGAGTTCGGCAAGTGGCCCGCCTGGCCGATCCAGTGGGAGAGGTAGTCAAACGGTGGACTCGGCCGAATGGGTTGGAGATTTTTAAGATTCGTGTGCCGATTGGGCTCATCGGGATCATTTACGAGTCTCGACCGAACGTGACGGTGGACAGTGCAGTTCTCTGCCTGAAAGCGGGCAACGCCACGCTGCTGCGGGGTGGGCGGGAAGCGAAACAGAGCAATCGGGCTCTGGCGGATGTGTTGGGTCAAGTGGCGGTGAAGAAAGGTTTGCCGGCGGAGGTGATTGCTTTGGTGGCGGATGAGGGTCGGGAGAGTGTGGCCGAGATGTGTGGGTTGGAGGGGTTGATCGATCTTCTGATTCCACGAGGAGGGACGGGCCTGATTGCAACGGTGGTGCAGCATGCGCGGGTTCCGGTGATCAAACATGCGGATGGGGTTTGTCATATTTTTGTGCATCGAGATGCAGATCCCAAAATGGCAGAGGCGATTGTGGTGAATGCCAAGTGTCAGAGACCGGCGACGTGCAACGCGGCGGAGACCCTTCTGGTGGACCGAGTGGGAGCAGAAAAAGTTCTGCCTTCGCTCGGGAAAGCTTTACAGGCCAAAGGGGTGAAGCTTTTTGGAGATGCGGCCGCCGCCAAAGCGTTGGGTATCGATCTTCAACCGCCGAAGGAGTGGAAGACGGAGTATTTGGATCTGACGATGGCGATTCGGGTAGTGGACGGAGTGGAGGGGGCATTGGATCACTTGGAGCAGTACGGCAGCCATCATTCGGATGCGATTGTGACCGAAGATCGCAAAGCGGCAGAGGAGTTTATGCGGGGGGCCGATTCGGCGGCGGTTTATTGGAATGCTTCGACCCGGTTTACCGATGGGGGGGAGTTTGGTTTTGGAGCAGAGATTGGTATTAGCACGGATAAGATTCACGCCCGTGGGCCGATGGGGTTGGAGGAGTTGACCTCGTATCAATATTTGGTGGCTGGGCAGGGGCAGATTCGGGAGTGAGCGCGGCGCCCGTTCCGCTGTTTCCCGATTGGCCGGCGTCTACGGATTTGGGTATTCGGCATCGAACCAGTGCCTTGCGGGGGAAAAGGGTTCAGGTGCGAGGAAAGTTTCTTTATGCGGGGGAGGAGAAGTATTTTATTCAGGGCGTCACGTACGGTCCTTTTCGCGAAGGGGAGGAGCATCTCGGCCATCCCGAAAAAGCCAAAAGAGATTTTCTTTTGATCGGGGCGGCGGGCTTTAACACCCTTCGTATTTATCATCCTCCGGGGAAGTGGTTTTTGGATTTGGCGGCAGAGTTTGGGCTGCGGGTAATGGTGACGGTGCCGTGGCAGAGGCGCGTTCTTTTTCTGGATGATCGGGCTGTGCGGAAAGAGATTCGAGGATCGGTCCGTCGGGCGGCGAGGAGTGGAGCCGGGCATCCGGCGATCTTGGGGTACTACGTGGATAATGAGATTCCGCCTGATTTAGTTCGATGGTATGGACCGCAGCGGGTGGAGGGGTTTTTAGATTCTCTCGTGCGTTTGGTGAAGGATGAGGATTCGGAGGCGTTGGCGGCGTATGCCAACTTTCCCCCGACCGAGTATCTGATTCCCCGGGAAACCGATTTCTTATCCTACAACGTGTATTTACACCGCGGGCCAGATCTGCGGGCGTATTTGTCGCGGTTGCAGAATTTGGCCGAGGATCGACCTTTGGTCTTGGGCGAGTTTGGCATGGATACGATCCGGCATAGCGAGGAGGAGCAGTCGAATCTGCTTTCGTTACATTGGGGCGAGGTGTTTCGGGGCGGGCTGGCCGGCACGATTCTTTTCTCCTGGACGGATGAGTGGTTTACCGACGGAGTGGATGTGGAGGATTGGGCCTTTGGCTTAGTGAAAAAAGACCGGCAACCGAAGTTGGCCTATCGGGCGATCTCGAGCCAGACCTTGAGCCCGCACGATTCCCTTATCGATAAGTTCCCTCTTTCGCGAACTCCAAAAGTATCGGTAGTCGTTTGTAGTTATAACGGGGGGGCAACTTTGCGGGGGTGTTTGGAGGCGTTACAAAAACTCAGTTACCCCGATTATGAGGTGATCTTGGTCGATGATGGATCGAAGGATGAGACGCAGTCGATCGCGGCTGACTTTCCGCTGGTGAAAAACATCCTTCAGCCGAATCGTGGGCTTTCGGCTGCTCGGAATATGGGACTGCAGGCGGCGACGGGGGAGATTATTGCGTACACCGACTCCGACTGTATGCCGGATTTAGATTGGCTCTACTTTCTGGTGGCGACTCTTTTGCCAGGGACTTATGCGGCGGTGGGGGGACCCAACTCGAACCCTCCGGCGAAAAACTCCGTGGCGGCAGCGGTGGCGGCCTGCCCAGGAGCACCGACCCATGTTTTGCTGAGTGACACGGAGGCGGAACATATCCCGGGATGTAACATGGCCTACTGGCGAACGGTTTTGAGCGAGATCGGCGGATTTGATGCGGAGTTTCGCACGGCGGGAGATGATGTAGACGTGTGTTGGCGCCTTTTGCAGGCGGGACATCGGATTGGATTTAGTCCAAGTGCACTGGTCTGGCATCACCGTCGTTTCACGATGCAGGCCTATATCCGACAGCAGAAGGGGTATGGGGAAGCGGAGGCGATGCTGCGTTTTAAGCATATGCACTACTTTGATCCGCAAGGCTCCGCCCGATGGAAAGGGGTGATCTATGGGTTACCCAGATTTGAGCGGGTTTTCCATCGGCCGATCATTTACCACGGGGTGTTTGGCACGGGATTTTTCCAGTGTCTTTACCCCAAGCCAGCCTCACCCTGGGCCCAGTTGGTGGGGGGATTGGAGTGGAATGCGCTGACTCTTTTTATCTTTCTCGTTTCGGTTCAGATTGAGCCGCTCCGGATTCTTCCGCTCCTCATGCTGGGGGCTACTTTGCTGCCCGCCCTCTCTTTTATGGTGTTGGCGCGAATCGAACCACGGCATGACACCGTCTTGGCTCGGCTTACGGTATTTTCCCTGGCACTTCTCCAGCCTTTGGTGCGCGACTGGGCACGATACTTCACTTGGTTGAGGGGCAAGAGAACGCCCGATTCAGTGGTGCAGACTCCGGAAAAAGATGCCGGGCCGAGTTTGCCCCTTCTGCGTTCTCGGGAGCTGGCTTTTTGGAGCGAGCAGGGCCGAGAGCGGATTGGTCTTTTGCAGGAAGTAGAAAAGATTCTGGAGGAGGAGGGATGGCGCTATGCTCAGGACACGGGCTGGAACTCTTGGGATATCCAGATCTTTGCCAATCGCTGGTGGCATGTGCGCTTGCGGACGCTGACCGAAATTTATCCGCATGGCCGTCGATTGACCCGCGTACATCAGGGAATTGTGCCCAGCACCTTTAGCGTTCTTTTTGCCCTGACGGCGGTAACGGCGGATGTTTTAGTGGGGCTATCTTACCAAGCAGCTTTGCCCGCGTTTGTATCGATCTTGGCTTTGGCCGTGGGTGGGTGGATCTGGACGGGGTGGCAACTGCGTCGAAGAGTGGGGGATCTGGTGAGGGTGGCGGCGCGGCG
>LIBO01000131.1 GCA_001438005.1 Verrucomicrobia subdivision 6 bacterium BACL9 MAG-120507-bin52
TAATGCAGAACGGGCGATCCACACTCTCGACAACGGGACGGCGAGGACCGATCCGCATCACAGAAATGACATCGTAGTTTTCCCTCAGAGCGATGATACGTCATGGGAACCGCACACCGATCACACTCCTCCACCTTCCCGCAGTGAGGACACTGAACGCTCGGCGCATACCCTCGTCGATTCAAAAGCACCAGACTCTGCTCCCCTTTACCCACTCGCCCTTGCAAGGCCATCTTCAGCTCCGCCGACAAAAGAGTAGGGCCTCCCCCTTTGGGCTTATCTTCCTTGCGCAAATCCACGATATGTACCTTGGGTAATTTTGCCCCATCCACTCGCTGAGTTAGACGAATCCGGCGATACCTTTCCCGATCCGCATTCCACCCACTCTCCAGACACGGCGTGGCACTGCCCAGCACTACGGAGGCCCCCTCCATCTTTCCGCGAACGACCGCCAGATCTCGCGCCTGATATCGAGGTGACTCCGCCTGCTTGTAACCCCCGTCGTGCTCCTCATCCACCACGATCAAGCCTAGATTCTCCAAGGGGGCGAAAAGAGCTGACCGCGCCCCAATGACAACGCGCACTCTTCCTTCCCGAATCTCGTGCCACGACTCCCGTCTCTCCGCCACGGTCTGACCACTGTGCAAAACGGCCAATCTGATTTTTTGCCCGACCAGACGACCCCGAAAACGCGCCACCGTCTGCGGCGTCAGAGAGATCTCCGGCACCAAGATAACCACATTTTTCCCCTCCTCTAAGGTTTTCTCCATCGCCCGAAGATAAATTTCCGTTTTTCCGCTGCCGGTTACCCCCTCGAGCAGGATCGGCCTGCCCCCACCCTCTTTTTTTCGCTCCTCCTCCCATCCACCCATCGCCACGGTCTGCTCCGGCGCTAAATCGGGCCGTCTTTCCGCCCCATCCCATCCACTTTCCGGCGCTTCCTCCGTTCGAACCCAACGACGCTCGCTCCGCTCCGCCAACCCACGATCGACCAACGCACGCCAAACCGACGTCCCCAGCCCAGTCTCTTTCACCAACCCCGTTAACCAACCTCCCCCGCAACTTGCCAGATGAAGCCACGCTTTCTTCTGTGCCTTGGCTCCTCGTAATGTCCTGTCCGCCACCTCCTCTTGCCCTATCACGGGAGAAATCCACCACGCCATCTTTCCCTCGCCCTCATGGGACCGAACGGGCCCAGGCAAAATTGTCCGTAAAGCTGCCCCTAAGTCACACGCATAGTAATCAGACATCCAGCGCGCCAATCGACATAGGGAAGATGGAATCAGAGGTTTTTTGCCTGCGACCTCTTCCACCTCTTTCACCTGCTCCACTTCCGGTTGGTCAGGAAACTCCACCGCGTAAGCCATAATCATCCTCTTGCCCCATGGAACCCGAAGACGCTGCCCTAGTTCGATTTGACCTCGAAGTCGGCTCGGAATCGCATAGTCAAAAAGACGATCCAGTCCCAACTCGGGGGCCACTCGCACAAATTCTGGAAAATTCACCCTATGGCTCTGCTCTCTTTTTGGTTCAGTGGCAAGTTTTGACCGCCTTCCCTTTTCTGTCGAATCCGATACTCTTACCCCTCATGCTTGTTGCCCGCCCACGGATCTTGGCTGCGCTCCTGCTCATTTTCACTCCTTTACTTCTCATCGCCCTGTCCTGGATGGGGGATCTTCATCGCTCCCAAGAGGTGGAACCCCTCATCGTTGAAGCGGCTAACCGGCACAACCTCCCCATCTCACTTCTCCGGGCCGTGGTTTGGCGGGAGAGCAACTTTGAACCACGCGCGGTCGGGACTTCCGGGGAGCGTGGCTTGATGCAAGTAACCTCGGGGGCGGCCCAAGATTGGGCGGAAGCCACCCGCCTCCGCTCCTTTCGCAATACCGACCTCTTTGATCCCCAAACGAACTTAGCCGCCGGTAGCTGGTACCTCTCCCGCGCAATGAAACGTTGGTCCCAAGCCGATCGGCCTGAAGTTTTTGCTCTCGCCGAATATAATGCGGGGATCACCCACGCCCGTCGTTGGTCACGCGATAACCCTACCCTCAATTCGGAAGATTTTATTCGGGCGATCGATTTTCCAACGACCAAAGCCTATATTCGAGCCATCCTCAAACGGGCCGATCTCTATGCCTCGGGCCAGAAGCCCAGCCCATTAGAATCGGTCAAACGAAATCTTGTTTCGCAAAAAGAGCGTTGGCTCAAAAAGTAGCACCGTCGGGCATCTCGCCTACATCAGCTCAATTGAACCCCAACCGCCAACCCTGCCCCACGGGCATAATCCGCCGCTGCCATTCGCTTCCTTCCCTCCAGTTGAACCTCCCGGAGCAAAACCCCCCCTTTTCTTCCTGCCACTAAAATCCCATGCGTATCCACCTTCACAATCTCACCCGGCTTTCCCTTCGCCCTCTTCGATAAGATCACCGTAAAGATTTTGAGCATCTTCTGATCCGCGCCGTCCGGGATCCACGTATACGCACTTGGCCACGGCTGCATGGCGCGAATATGTGCCTCAATCTCTTCGGGAGTCTTATCCCAATCAATCTTGCCGTCCTCTTTCTTCATTCGAGGAGCTAAGGAAGCGTCCCCCGCACTCTGCTTCACGCTTTTTAATTTTTTCTTCTGCGCTCTTTTTAAAAGATACAACAAAAGCGGCGCTGCTTTTCCCGCTAAACGATCGTGTAACATGCCCGTGGTCTCCCCCGGCCGTATCCGTGTGGCCACTTTTCCTAATACGTCTCCCGTATCCAGTCCCTCATTCATCTGCATAATCGTTACGCCCGTTCTCTTTTGCCGGTCCCGAATCGCCGCCGCAATCGGAGATGCTCCCCGATATTTCGGTAGTAACGAACCATGAACATTCCAACACCCCATCTCCGGTAGATCGAGAATCGGTTTTTTTAAAATCTGCCCATACGCCACCACAATCATTAAATCAGGTTTCTGATACCGTATTTGGCTCAACGAGGTGGCCGAATTTACATCTTCGGGCTGAAATACCGTTAACTGATGTTTGAGGGCGCACTCTTTGATCGAGGAGGCCAATAACTTTTGCGCCCTGCCTGCCGGCCGATCTGGTTGCGTGATGACCGAGAGAACAAAATGCTCATCCGAAGCCACCAAAGCCTCCAAGCAGGGGATGCCAAACTCCCCTGTGCCGGCAAAAACGATTCGCACGCGACTAAACGCCCACCCCAGCCACCGCCCGCTGCGCCTTGCTTGCCTTCGTCGACTCCACTTGATTCAAGATATCTCGGGTAACCTCAAACGGAAACTGTTCGGCATCGATCTCTTTGACGATTTTCTTACCGTAATACTCCAAAACAGGCTTGGTCTCTTTTTCATAGGTCATCAAGCGATCGTGGATCACCGCATCGCTGGCGTCATCCAGACGATTGTCCCGCAAAGCCCGACGCTTGAGTCGGTCTTCCAGCTTTTTTCGGTCATGACACACTAAGTGGAAAAGAGCCTCCACTTTAAGGTCGTTCTCCAGCAATTTCGCCTGATCCGAATTCCTCGGAATTCCATCAAGAACAAGATGATCAATATCAGGCTTAAACTTGCCCAGCGTCACCATATGATCCATGTGCTGGCGCCAAAGGTCTACCGTCACATCATCCGGAACCAGTTGCCCAGCGCTCGAATACTTCAAGAAAGCTTGTCCCACCTTGGTCCTCAAATCCATCCCCCGAAACACATCGCCACAGGAAATATGGCAAAACGCCGGAATCGTTCCCAAAACCTTTCCCTGCGTGCCTTTGCCAGACCCAGGTGCCCCAAAGAGTAAAATCGCGCGCCAACGCATCCTTTATACCTACACCTTCCCCCCTACTGAACGCAACCC
>LIBO01000132.1 GCA_001438005.1 Verrucomicrobia subdivision 6 bacterium BACL9 MAG-120507-bin52
ATGAGGGGGGATTCGCCGTTTACCGCGCCACCGACGGCATTGCCGAGCTCGTGCCCGTGAAGGTTGGGGTTCGCACCCCTGGAATCGTAGAAATTCTCACCGGGCTACGACCAGGGGATCAGATCGCTCGCTCCGGCAATCTTCGCCTCTCTCCAGGCAAAAAACTGATTCTCAGCACCCCCTCCCCCCGCGGATGAATCTTCCCGAATTTTGCATCCGCCGGCCCATCGCGGCCGTCATGTTCAATCTGGCTCTAGCGGTGATTGGGATCGTCGGTCTTTCCCGTCTTCCCGTGCGGGAACTGCCCGATATCGATCCCCCGGTTGTTTCCGTCACCACCATCTATCCCGGCGCCAATGCCGAACTGGTGGAAGCGGACGTGACTGAGCCGATGGAGCAGGAAATTAATAACATTCCAGGAATCAAGATCCTGCGAAGTGAATCCCGGGAACAGGTCAGCGCCATCACCGTCGAGTTTGATCTGAATCGCAACGTGGATGTGGGCGCCCAAGATGTGCGCGACCGCATTAGTCGCGTCCGTGACAAACTTCCCGACGACATCAAGGAGCCGGTCGTCGCCAAACAGGATGCGGACGCCCAAGAGGTCATGTGGGTGGCTCTCTCCAGCCCGTCCCGCTCGACGCTCGAACTTTCCAACCTCGCCGAACGCCAAATCAAAGACCGTCTCCAGATTCTTCCGGGCGTGGGAGGGGTGAACTTTGGTGGTGAAAAACGCCCCTCGATGCGGATCTGGCTGGATACGACCAAGATGTCCTCCCGCCAAATTACCGCGGCCGACATTCGTAAACTTTTGGATCGCGAGAATGTGGAACTGCCCTCGGGAAAAATCGAGGGGCAGAATCGCTCGCTCAGTATTCTCGCCCGGGGACGAATGGACCAACCGGAGCAGTATGCTGATTTAATTGTCCGAGAAGACGCAGGATCCCCCATCCGGCTGCGCGACGTCGCCACCATCGAAATCGGCCCGGAAGTCGAAGACACCATCGCCCGTTTCAGCGGTGAACCGGCCGTCGGCCTTGGCGTAGTCAAGCAGTCGGATGCCAACGCCGTGGATGTGGCCCGCGCAGTCCGTCGAGAGCTGGAAAAGATTAAACCCACTCTACCCTCCGACATCCGCATCGATATCCCTTACGACTCCTCCCTTTATGTCGAAGCGGCGATTGAGGAAGTGGGATTCACCTTGGGCCTGTCCTTTGTCCTGGTCGTCCTTCTCATCTACTTCTTTCTCCATAATGTTCGCGCCACCCTGATTCCATCCTCGGCCATCCCCCTTTCCATTCTTGCCACCTTCGGACTTATCTACTTCCTGAACTACAGCATCAATATTCTCACGCTCCTCGCCCTCGTTCTCGCCATTGGCATCGTGGTGGATGACGCCATCGTCGTGCTCGAAAACATCATGCGCCACATTGAGGAGGGAATGTCACCCTTCGAGGCCAGTATTCTTTCCATGAAAGAGATCACCGGGGCGGTGCTGGCCATCACCGCCAGTCTGATCGTGGTCTTCCTTCCCATCGCTTTCCAGAGCGGAACCACCGGCATCCTCTTTCGCGAATTCGCCATTACTTTGGCCGGCGCAGTCGCCATTTCCGCCTTTGTCGCCCTGACCCTCAGTCCTGCGCTTGGGGCAAACTTTCTTCGGCCCAAATCGGACAAGAACACCGCCTTCTCTCGATGGGTCGAACGCGGATTCCACCGCCTCTCCGCCTCCTACGCCGCCAGCCTTGGCTTTGCCCTGCGCTCTCCTCGTCTTCTTCTTGGATTGGGCGCCGGGACTCTTGCTCTCACCATTCTGCTCTACCGCGTCATTCCCCAAGAGTTTCTCCCCGACGAAGACAAAGGAACCATCATTGCTGTCATCGTTACTCCCGAGGGCTCAACTCCCGAATCAACCGACCGCTACCTGCGCCAAGCGGAGAAGATCGCTTCCGAGTATCCCGAGGTCCAAAGCTTCTTCAGCGCGATTGCCCTTTCCCGAGGAGCCCCCGGCCAAGCCAACCTCGGCATCATGTTTATCCGACTCAAGAAGGACCGCGATCGCACGGCCTTGCAACTGGCCCGACCTGGCGCGCGCGGCTCGATGTTCACCCGAATGATCTCTGAAATCCAAGGGGCCGTGGTCATTCCCTTTCTTCCGAAAGCGGTCGGGCGCGGCTTCGGCGAGTCATTCCAACTCATCCTCCAATCCTCCAACTTGGCTCTCCTAGAAAAAACCGCCAAGCAGATGCGGGACGAGATCGCCGATGCCGGTTTCCTCAGCCAACCCCGAACTAATTTTAATTACGAGAAGCCCCAGCTCAGCCTGAAGATCGACCGGGATCGTGCCGCCAACCTTGGCGTCTCCGTCCGCGATATTTCGGAGGCACTGCAAATCCTCTTGGGTGGTCTCGATATCTCCCGCTTCAACTACGAAGGAAAACAGTACGATGTCATCGCCCAGCTCAAGCGAACCGACCGGCTCGTGCCCGATGAGCTCCAATCCATCTATGTGCGCACTCAAAGCGGACAGCTGGTTCCAATCCGTAATCTGGTCACCACATCCGAACAGGGCTCGGTCAACTCCATCTTCCACTTCCTGCGCCAACGCAGCGCTTCCGTCACTGGCCAACCCCAGGGAGTCACCTTGGGACAAGCGATCGAAAAGACACAGGAGATCGCTCGCCGCATCCTCCCCCCCGAAGTTACCTTGGAGTTTGACGGAGAAGCTCGGGAGCTCGTCTCGGGCCGGGGAGAAGCTTGGCAGATTATTTTTCTCGCCCTTCTGATTGTTTACATGGCCCTCGCCGCCCAATTCGAAAGCCTCGTTCATCCCTTCACCATCATGATCGCTCTACCCATGGCCGTATTTGGGGCTCTCCTCCTCATCTTCTCCCTTGGTTTCATCAACCAGCTGGCCGTGATTCCCCAATATGTGCCTCCCGGCACTCTTCCGGCCCCTTTGGCCTGGCTCTTTGGCGTCATGCCCGAAATTCCTTCCATGAATCTGAATCTCTACAGCTTAATCGGCCTCGTTCTTCTTCTCGGTCTCGTCACCAAAAACTCCATCCTCTTGGTGGAATTTGCCAATCAGCGCCGTGCCCTCGGCATCTCCGCGGTCGAAGCCATGCGCCAAGCAGGTGCCGTCCGCCTCCGCCCCATCCTGATGACCGCCCTCTCGACCATCATTGGTATCATTCCCATTGCTCTCGGCTTGGGTGCGGGAGCGGAAAGCCGACGCCCTTTGGGCGTCGCTGTGGTCGGCGGCATGCTCACCTCCACCTTTCTTACTCTCTATCTCGTCCCTGCCTTCTACGTCATGATCGATCGGCTCATCCCTGCCCGAACAACTAAACCAGCGAACTTGTCGTAGCCGACCTCCCTTCCTACTTTCATCCCATGACGATGGCGATACCTCCCACCGGGTTCTCCCCCACCCCCTACGCCAACGAGGAGGCTCGCGATCGCCGAGACATGATCATTGCTGGAATTTTCACTTTTCTTTACCTCCTCATTTTCGCGTTCTTTTGGATCTCCTCCCAAACCCTCACTGCTCTTCAGAAGAAAAACCCCGAACCTCCCCTTCGCACCAATTTAAAAATTCAGCGCCTCGCCTCGCCCACTATGGCACCCCCCATGCAATCTCAATTTGCGGACGCCTCCGGACTCAAAGAAGTCGATAAACCTGACCCCAGAACTGCTCTGCAAAGCGATCGTAATACCGCTGCCTCCAGTAAAGTCGTCAATGGGACCGACCCAACCCTCGGTGGTCAGGATGGAAAAAAAGACGACTCCTTGACCATGCGCGATAGTCGATTTTCCGCCAACCCCGCCTCTCCCCCTCC
>LIBO01000133.1 GCA_001438005.1 Verrucomicrobia subdivision 6 bacterium BACL9 MAG-120507-bin52
TTTCTTGATGGGCCAGAGTAGGCGGCGCGCTTTATCAAGGTTGATATTATCGGGCCAGCTGTTGATCGGGGCGAAGCGTTGGTTGCCAGTTCCGGCGCCTCCGCGACCATCGTAGGTGCGATAGGTGCCAGCGCTGTGCCAAGCCATTCGGATCAAGAAGGGGCCGTAGTGTCCCCAATCGGCCGGCCACCAGGGTTGGGAATCGGTCATGAGGGCAACGAGATCTTTTTTGACTTTGGGGAGATCCAGTTTCTTGAACTCTTGGGCGTAGTTGAACGCCTGACCCATCGGGTTGGTTTTTTCGGAGTGGAGCGCAAGAATTTTTACATTGAGGCGATTCGGCCACCAGGAGTCGTTCGATGGGGCGACGGGTTCGGTGCGGGCTCCGGTGCTGCCGAGGAAAGGACATTTGGATGAGGTGGACATAGTGTTTTCTCCTTACTCTTCTGAGGTCAGGAAACTGTTAAATCCCACCTGAAAGGTCCATAAATGTATATTTGACTAGAGCAAAATCAAATTCAAACAGGATGATTGTTGCCAGAGCCTAGAGGTCAAGGCCGCTGGGAGATGTAGGGGGTTTTGTCGTGGCTGGGGTGACTATATAAAATGTCTAGGGTTCGGAGGTAGGTATGAAGTCCGGCGTCTTGGATCGGAAGGACGTGAGCGTCTTCACCCGATTCATTGTGGTGAGAGTGCCAGTAACCTGCGGGGGTGATGAACGAGGCGCCGGATACCCAATTTTCCCGGTGACCGTTCTTGATCATGCCTTCTGAATTCAGTTCGGTGCCGATCATCGTGTAGCAGCCCGGCTTGCAGCTGATGACAAAGTCGAGTGCGACCGATTCATGCCGGTGGGGATACTGGACTTTTCCCTTGGGCAGAAGTCCGAACATGGCCCACAAGGTGTGGGTGATGGTGCGGGTTTGTGGGAAGTTGGAGTTGGCGAGGAGAACGCTGACGCGGTTCGCCTGATTGGTTACTGGGTCGTTGGCAATCTGTTCGAGTTTGGCGGCGGCTTTCGAATGTTCGAACACGGTGGGCTGAAAGCGTTCTTCCGTGGCGGTGACGCCGAGATAGCGGAGAAGAGGAGCATCATGGACCCAGTAGAAGCCGGCTTCGCCATCGGTGTGATGAATGGCTTCTCCGTGTGCGGGGAAAACCATAAAATCGCCCTGTTTCCATTCGATCGTCCGACCGCAGGCTTCCGTTCGTCCCGAGCCTTGAAAGACGAAGAAGAGCTGGCTGGTGGCGAGAGCGTTGGTTTTGAGTGTGCCTTTGACAATCCGGACGAAATTGGCGAGCAGAGCGGGGCTGGTGGCAGGTCCAGGGCATTTCATCTTTTCACTGACGTCGAGAGGAAGAATGCCACTTGCTTTCTGTTGAAAGAAATCGGGAGAGAAGGAGTGGTAAGGAACAGGCGGGATCAGTCCCGAGAAGATGGGATTCGCAGTCGACGCATAGTCATAGTAGAGCGCCTCTCTTGTTAGATCTCCCAAAGGGGAGGATGAGCTTTTCTTATTCATGCCGACTTCATTTTTCCTTCCACAAAATCAAGAAATTATTTCGCGTAAGTCTTGTAGATGCGGTTGATGGTCTTTTTCGACAGCGGTTGGCTTTCGGTCTCAGGAATCATAACCTCGAGATAGCAGGCGCCTCGATGGTTACGGGCTTCCTCCAGAGCGGATTCGAGGTCGCCGACAGTTTCGATCCGGGTGCAGAACCAGTCGCGGCAACCCATGGCTGCGGGCAGGGTGTGGTAGTTCCAGCCGGCGAGATCATCATAGACGTGGCCGCGTTCGCTGAGGACATCCTCCACCCCGTAGATACCGTTGTTAAGGACGATGAGGATGGGGTTGATGCCGTAGCGGCCCATGACGCCGATTTCGTTGGCAGTGAGTTGGTGGGCGCCATCGCCACTGACCATAATGGTACGGCGCTTCGGCTCAGCCAGGGCCACACCGAGGGTGGTGGGAGTGGCCCAACCAATCGAAGCCCAAAGAATCTGGCCCTCGTAGGAAACACCCTTGGGCAGGAGGAGTGATGCGCAGGGAAACATGCAGCTACCGCCCTCCACGACTAGGTTGTCTCCCTCGCGGAGAAAGCGCTGAAGGCGTGGGTACAAGGCGGCTGAGGAAATCGGGTCGTGGGGTTGTCCTACCATGGGCAAGAATTTCGGGGCGGGATGCTTGGCCCTTTTGACGCGTGGGGCAGATCGGGCTAGTGTGGCAAGGACGTCCGGCAACATGCAGGAGGTGAAATATTGGTCCCCGACCTTGACGTAGTCGGGTCCAAGGATGACTTTCCGCGCTGGGTCCAGAAGGGCGCTCCATGATCCGACGTTAAAATCCTCCTCTAGAACCTCTCCCACGCATAGGATGAGGTCGGCAGAGAGAGCGGCCTTGCCAGCGGAGGCAGGAGCGGAGTCTTTTCCGGCGAAGAGGCCGAGATAGTTCGGATGGGATTCATCTACCACACCCTTGTCCATGCTGGTGAGGGTGAAAGGGAGGCCGGTGCGTTTGAGTAGAGAAAGGAGTTGGGGTTGGGCGTGATATCGCTTCACCTGGAAAGAGGGCATGGCGATCGGACGTTTGGCTTTTTTTAGCCTGGCGAGGATGGCGCGGACGGCGGCTTTAACCTCGATGGGGTTACTTTTCCCACGAAAGACATGAGGCAAACGTTTTCCCTTTACCGGGATGCCCTGGACCGGCATGACGGCGTAATCCTCGGGAATTTGGATGTAGGCGGGTTGGCTCAGGCGGAAGGCCTCATGGATGACGCGTTCCATTTCGGTGATCACGTTGTCAGGGGTGATTTTGGCGCTGACCCCGCAGCAGGCGGCGGAGATGTCGAAAAAGTTCCCGTAGACGCCGTCTCCCAAGGTGTGGTGGGTGATCATGCCGGCTCGCTGAATTCGGGTGGAAGGAGCGCCGACCACGTGGAAAATAGGGACACGGTGGGCCTTGGCACCCATCACGCCGTTCACGGCGCTGAGTTCACCCACCGCGTAGGTGGTGGTGAGGAGAGCGGCCCCACGGCGGCGAGCGTAGCCATCGGCGGCATAGGAGGCATTGAGCTCATTGGCACAGACCACCCACTTCATCCGGGAGGAAAACTCGATGGCGTCATCGATCGGGAAGGAGTAGTCGCCCGGAACTCCGAAGGCGCGGTCGATGCCGAGATCGGCGAGGCGGTTGATCACATATTCAACAACGGTAAGATTTTTAGACATTCAGCGATCCTGCCGATCCTAAGTTGCACGGGCAACTGCTCGTTTGTGGTTAGCGGGTGGATGTTTCGAATCGGACGGTCGCAGGACGTTTTTTATCGTGCAGTTGAGGCAGGGAGGTCAGGCCGCATAGGCGGGCCTGATCGCGCAGGGTATAAAGGATGGATTGGAGGACTTGCCGGACTCCGCCCCGGCCGTTATCTACGCACGCATAAATAACTGGCCGACCGATGCCGACAAATTCCGCTCCTTGGGAGTAGGCGATTAGGACATCGGTCGCACTCCGGACGCCGCTATCGAACCAGACGCCAAAGCGGGGGTCGGATTTCTTCACTTTTTGATGAATTTCCCGAAGAACATCGATCGGGCTAGCGGAGTTGAAAACAAAACGGCCGCCGTGATTGCTGACATAGACACCATCAGCTCCTGATTTTTGTACGGCGGCGGCGTCCTCCACGCTCATCACTCCTTTCACCACGAGGGGGAGTCCACGCCGGTGGGTTATTTTGGGGTGGGCGGGAGAGATGGTTTGCCGGGTGTGAGCCAGACGAGCGAGGTAGGCGACTGACCAGGGGTACATTTTAGATTTCGGATTTTTATCCG
>LIBO01000134.1 GCA_001438005.1 Verrucomicrobia subdivision 6 bacterium BACL9 MAG-120507-bin52
CCCGTTGGTGTCGTTCAACACGGCGATCTGAGTGCCGTCCTCGCTGATACTAATGCCACTGGTCGTAGTGCCGATTCCAGAAGTGGAGTCACCAGTCACCGAGGCGATCAGCGCAGCATCCCCCAGCCAGATGTTGCTCCAGGAATATTTGGCGGAGGACAGACGGTTGTCTGCATTCAAGGCCGTGTCGTAACCGCCCTCGGCCAGATTGTCCTCGGTAAAGGTCAGGATCGTTCCCAGTGGCACCGCCGCCCAAAAATTGTCTCGCGAAAGAGTTATGGTGTCGGTCAGACGGGCTCCACCCGTGACCTGTGAGACTTGGATTTTCCATCCCCGCATGTCCAAGAAGGGATCAGATCCAATTCCCCGCACGACGACCAGTTCAAACCAGTCCCCTCCGTTCCCCTCAATGCGACCCAGCCGCAAATCTCCATCCAAGCTCGCGTGAAGACTCGTCCCAGAAACCGCATTGTACTCGTTGAGCACGACCTTGGGCTGGGTGTTAAATACGGTGATGATGCCGGTTAGTTCCACGGTTGTTTGACCTACCACACTCAACCTCAAAGTGATCGTTTGTGGCCCAGTTTGGATGGCGCTCGGCGTGCCCGTCAGGGTCGCACCACTTTGGGAAATATTACTGAGGGATAGCCAGGCTGGCCCTGAAACAATCGAAAGTGTGGCGACATCACTGCCGTTCTTTTTCTGGAATGTGATAGGCGAACTATAGGTCTGCCCAACTTTAGCAAACTTGTTCAAACTGCTGGTAAAGGCCAACTCCAAGGAGCTGGCCGAGACGCCCGGCGATCCGACGTTGGCCAAGGCGTTCGCCGAGGTGAACGCGCCGAGCGATCCCGCCGCACTGACTGGCGATCCCGTGCTCAAAATGGTGCCCGCAGAATTGTAGACGTAATAAAAGCTCCGCCCAGCCGTGGCTGGGCCGAATGTTACGCTCGAGACCAAGGTATTGGCAGCATTGAAGATGGCAGCTCCGTCACCGCCTGAACCAAAACTGACGCCACTACCCGTGTAGGAACCGACCTGCACCGACTCGGCTAAGCCCCAAAACGTTCGAAAGGCCGGAAGATCAGTTACCGGAGCGGCTGATTCGACGAAAATCACCGACTCGCCCGGGGCAATTGTGGTCACACCGCTTAAAGCCACCGCCAAGGCGGACGAAAATGGACTGTTGTCATCCATCTTAAAATCTGTGATATCAGCCGCCGCGGTTCCATAGTTGGTCACCTCGAACCAGTCGGCCGTCCCTCCCGATCCTGAGGAACTCATCACCTCCGTGATTCTAAGGACCGCTTGTGCGTGTGCGTTAGACAATCCAGCCCAACTAAAAATAAGGATTCCGAAGATAGAAGAAAGAAAAGGCAATTTCATGCCGATAAGTAAGCACACTCCATTCGCTTTTAATTGTTACTTTTGTGTGACAAACGCTACTTTTTTTTGCCTGCAGAACTTTCACGACTAGAAATTAGCCCCGTGAAAAGTTCTAAAGTTCAAAACGCCTTTACCTTGGTCGAGTTGTTAGTGGTCGTTTCCATCATCGGTCTACTTGCAGGCTTTCTCATTCCTGCAATTCAGGGCGGCCTAGCTGCCGCACGAAAGGCGGAATCTGCCAGCCAGTTAAAACAGCTTGGCACTCTTGCCGTTGCCTATACCACGGAGAGTGGAGGAAACTTGCCCGAGGAAGGCGGCGAAGGTCTGCAAAGCTTCAGTCAACTTCGCAAAGAACCGAACGCCTGGTACAATGTGCTTCCTCCGATGGCCGGTTTCTTAGCCGCGAGTAACTACCGGGCCAATCCATCCTCTTTTTACACTAAAAGCAGCTTATTTTTCCTTCGTGGGGCAAAGTATCCAACCGCCAAGGTGAATAGCGCCTACTTTGCCTACGGCATTAATTCCCAACTCCAGCAAACCGATGCCGCTGCAGGCATCCTCAATATGAATCGCATTCAAAAACCCTCAAAAACCGCTTTATTTGCTGAAGCCCGTCTCCCGGATGAACGGAACCTGCTTCCTTCTGGCGGCGCCATGGACTCTCTCGGTCAACCCAAGGTGCGTGATCGCCGTTTCGTTGCACGTCACAACGGGTACGGAATCGTGGTCTTTTGCGACGGACACTCTGAGGCCGTGCACCACACTAAGGTCTATGATCCTCAAACCGTCATCTGGGAACAGGTCGACCCCACCGTTGCGGGAAATTAATCTCTTAAGACTTTCGACGCGGGATGCGTGTCACTCATTTTCACACCAACCAAAGCCCTCCATCCCGCGTCTAATTTCACTTTCTACTATCTTCTAACTTTACGTTCGAATGTTACAAATTTGTGAAATTTTTATAAAAAGTTGATTGCCAATACCTGTTTTTTTCTTTTGTCACACAAACGTAACTAGGAGTTTTTGGGGGTGTGGTGTTTATTTAGAGCGTTCAGAAAAACTTCAACCCAGAAATAAACCAGTACAAATAATATCAGGAGAAAATCAAAACTTATGAAAAAAACATTCCTACCCATCCTAACTGCCGCCCTTCTCGCCGGCGCTTCCCATGCCCCAGCGCAGATTCTCATCTCAGAGATCAACTCCAACGGTACCGGGGGTGATTTTTTTGAAATCTATAATGCAGGATCCTCAGCAGTTGATTTGGGTGGTTGGAAATGGGTGGACAATGCGAAAGTTACGGACGGCGGTCCGTCGTTTAACGGTGCGCGAGCTTATGCTTTTAATGCCTTTACCCTTAACGCTGGCTCTTCGGCCTTGGTAGTCAGCGACGCAAGCGGCGACGCGACGGGCAATACCGACTTCGCCAACTCGTGGGGGGGACTGTCCGGCGCGAATCTCCTCACCTTCAACACCGGCGGCGCTTCTGGCAACGGGTTAGGTAAAAGTGATTTGGTGGCCCTTTTCAACTCCGCAGGAACCTTTGTCACTGGGCTCAATTATGGAACCTCCGCCGTTACTATTACGCAAGGGGACAACTCCACCGTCTCACTATTACCTTTTCTCCGCGCAGCCGGTGGCACGAGTGCCGGGGACCACGCGGGCATTGCTGGGGGAGGGGTTGCCACCGATTCGCTTGTTTGGAACTACTGGGGTTCCACCGCCGAGAATCCTACCTACTTCTCTACCTCTACGGTGGGTTTTGCCGGGGCTTTTGCAAATGCAGCTAGTCCCACCACCATCGGCTCCCCAGGCGTGGTTCCCGAGCCCTCTTCGAGTGCCCTCCTCGGGCTGGGCACAATGGCCCTTCTTGCTCTCCGCCGCCTGAATCGCAAAGCCTAAACTCACCGCTTTCGATCCCAAACCCCTCTCCCTCGGGAGAGGGGTTTGTTTTTTCTATCATCTCCCAGTCCAACCTTTCTTCCTTCTCATCTTCACATTAATTTATCTCGTTCATGCGTTTACTTCTTCTCTTCATTGCAGTAACTATTCCCGTCTTCGCCACCCCTAAACTCGAATCAGTCAGCTCCATTCCCTCCTCCGACCTAGACTCCCTCAACGACACCGCAGGCAGCTTCGGCTCTGGTGCCGCCTACGATCCCGATTCAAAAACCCTCTACCTCACCACCGACCGCGGTCCTGGAGACGGTGCCGTCGTCTTCTCCCCACGCCTCTACGTCATCCCCATCCCGCCCGACGAAAAAAACCTGACCTCCGTCATCCCATCCCATCTTTCCGCCCACACCTACAAAGATCCCGACGGCAAGCCGTTCATCGGCCTTATTCCCGACTCCTCTGATCCCGAACCACGGATGAAAGATGGTCGCCGCTGCCTCGACCCCGAAGGA
>LIBO01000135.1 GCA_001438005.1 Verrucomicrobia subdivision 6 bacterium BACL9 MAG-120507-bin52
TTCTGCATGTTGAAAAAGTTTTGCGCACCTCTCCCGCCGAAAATCTCCGCATGATCGCCGACTCCGTCGCCTTTCTCAGGAAAGAGGGACGCGAGGTCATCTACGACGCCGAGCACTTTTTTGATGGTTACTCCGCCGATTCCGATTACGCACTGCGAACTCTCGAGGCAGCCATGGAGGCAGGGGCCGATTACCTCGTCCTTTGCGATACCAATGGTGGGCGCCTCCCATCTGAAATCGCCACCATCGTCCGCACGGTCCGAACTCGCTTCCCGAAAACTAAGGTCGGCATCCATACCCACAACGATTGCGGGCTGGGTGTGGCCAACGCCGTCGCCGCGGTGGAGGAGGGCGCCCTCCAAGTGCAAGGCACCATGAACGGATACGGGGAACGGACCGGCAATTGCAACCTCACCACCCTTTTACCTCTCCTCGAGCTTAAACTCGGACAAAAAGTCCTGCCGAGTGGAAATCTGCAACAGCTCTCCGAACTCTCCGCCTTTGTCGATGAACTGGCTAATCTACATCACGATCCTCGGGCTCCCTTTGTCGGCCGAACCGCCTTCGCCCACAAAGGCGGCATGCACGTCAACGCCGTCAACAAAATCGCCGCCAGCTTCGAACACATCGACCCCGCCTCCGTCGGCAACCATCAACGCATCCTCGTCGGAGAACTCTCCGGCGGAGCCAATGTCATGATGAAGGCCCGTGAGCTAGGCATCACCGTGGAGGAAAAATCTCCGGCCACCCGGGACATTCTCGCCAAAATCAAGAAACTGGAAAAAGACGGCTATGAGTTCGAAGCCGCCGATGCCTCCTTTGAACTTCTGGTTCGCCGCTCCCTTCAGAAAATCCCCGCCCCTTTCCAAATCGACTCCTATCAGGTAAAGGTCGTTCGATCCCGCCCCAGCGCACGTGAAACCAGTCACGCCACCATCTCCGTCCGTATCGGGAAAAAGATCCAGAAAACCTCCGCCAAGGGAGATGGTCCCGTGAACGCACTGGATGCCGCCCTCCGCCAAGCTCTCCTCCCCTCATTTCCAGCCCTAAAAAAGATGAAGTTGATCGACTACAAAGTTCGTATCGTCAGCTCTCGGGGGGGGACCGCCGCCAGAATCCGCGTGCTCGTTGAGTCCAGCGACGGAACCCGGGAATGGGGCACCGTCGGTGTCTCCAGCAATATTCTTGAGGCAAGTGCCCTCGCGCTCACCGATAGCCTTTCCTACTTCCTTTTACCCCGGGGGACTTAATTTCACTCATCCGTGGGGGTTGAGTCCTCTCCACTTTTTCGGTAGGTTACCCAACTGCTTTCCGGAGTAGCTCAGCGGTAGAGCGATGCACTGTTAATGCATTGGTCGCTGGTTCGATCCCAGCCTCCGGAGCCACATCAAGTGTTGGCGACTTTATTTTTTGTCTGCACCCGGCCAGGGTCGAACTGGCAACCTTCGGCTTCGGAGGCCGACACTCTATCCAGTTGAGCTACGGGTGCCTCTGGAGGTGAAAATATTAATCTCTCCCGCCCGCCGGTTCAAGGCTCACCCGAATCAGGGCCACGGCTGGCCCTCCCATTTCGAAAGTACGCTTTTTTGGACTCATCCCCGTTTTCCCTCCACTCCACCCACCATCCGTTGGGCTCTCCCATTTTATAATTCGTTTCCTGCCTTTTTTTGCCGCTCTCCCACCAAACCACAAATGTTCCACTCCTTTCACCCTGCTCATAGGTTCCTATTCCCTTTCGTTTTCCACTCGCAAACCAAGTCTCGACCTGACCCTGCCGCTTTCCCGCCCTCCACGAAGTCCGTCTCTCCATATTCCCATTCGGGTACCACTCGGTCGCCGGTCCATCCGCCAATCCCTTCCGAAACCGCGTCTCTTTTAAAAGCTGCCCCTTCTCATTCCACAATCGTGCCCTTCCCTCCCGCACTCCCTCATCATAGTGGGCTTCTCCCTCCATCCGACCATTCTCAAACCAACTCCGATAGGAGCCATGCATCTTCCCTTGCCAAAACTCCACCTCGGTTTTCTTTCCTCGCACCCCGCTGACCGCGATTCCGGTAAACGGCTCCTTTTCCCCCTGCCGAAAAAAAAGATCTCCTTTCCCCGTCAACTCGCCCGCCGGAATCGTCTCGCCGGATCGACTAACTCCGAAAGCAACCCCCCCAACCAGAACGCAGATCGCCCAGAAGAGCTTCGGACTTACGGCCCCACCCCCGCCAACCGAGAAACCCTCTCGGTCAAAAGAGCCAGATTTTCGGGCACGATCCTCTCCGCCGTGATCGTCGGGTGCAGACGATCCTGCCGTGCGTCCAGCTTGATTCCTGGTTCGTACTCGTCCGAAAAAATGAGATCGGTCACGTAATCCCGCCCGCCGTTTCTCCCGGTCCATTTCCAATATAAATCCCTTAAATTGCGGTCGGACTCAATCAAGATCACCGCTACCACTGTCCCTTTCAGTTTCATGGTCAATTCCCGATACGACGGAAACCACGTGGGGGGCTCGGTCAGCTCCCCGCGAATGATCAGCGTCTCGGGGCTGGTCAGGTCTCGCAACGACACCCAACTTCGCTCTCCACCGACCGTTGGCAAGTGCTTCCCACCACCTCATGCCGTTTGCCGATTCGCATCTTTTTCGGCAATCTTCCCCTATGGCACCCCTCGCCCAACCACGCCCCAAGACCCACGCCGCGCCCCGGCCATTTCCCCAAGAAATCGCACGGATCCTCCGCTTCGGCATCGTCGGCGGTGCCGGCACTCTGCTGAACGCTCTTCTGATGTGGGGGCTGCTCTCGCTCGGCAATGATCTCCTGGGCCTCAATCCCAGCGGCCACCGCGTAGCCACCGCCGCCGCTCTCCTGGCTTGGTTGGTCTGTTGCGGCGTGAATTTTTTACTCAACTCCGCTTGGACTTTCCACGCCTGGCCCCCCTCTTGGAAAAAAGCCCAGCACTACTACTTCTCCGCCGCCCTCGCTTTAGTTTTTCAACTTCTCCTTCTCAATTTTCTTCTTTTTCTTTTAGAAACCAATCGGCCGATCGAAACCGCTGTCCTCAACGCCGTCGCCGTCGCCACCGGCGCACTTCTGAACTACCTCCTCGCCTCCCTTTGGGTTTTCCGACGATGAACTTCTCCCAATCCTCCGCTGATTTCTTCTCTCCAGCAGGGGCCGATCCCCTCTCTGCCCTTTCCTCCAGCACCCATTTGGGAATCGGTGCCCATGCCGACGACCTGGAAATCCTCGCTTTCCCGGGCATCGCCACCTGCTTTCAACACCCCAAAAATCGCTTTTCCGGGGTGGTCGTCACCAATGGCGCGGGTGCTCCACGCTCCGGCCCATTCGCCAAAACCACCGATGCTGAGCTCATCGAAATTCGAAAAAAAGAGCAACGCATAGCGGCCGGGCTTGGCCACTACGCTTCCGTCATTCAGCTGGCGCACCCCAGTGCCGCTCTCCTCCAGAACGACCGATCCCCCATCGTGGCCGATCTGGTAAAAATCCTCGAAACCGCCCGCCCCCAAGTTCTCTACCTGCACAATCCGGCCGATCGACATCCCACCCATATCGCTGTTTTGCTGGCTTGCATTGAGGCCTTACAAAAACTCCCCTCCTCTGCCCAACCCCAAGAGGTGTACGGTTGCGAGGTGTGGGGAGATTTGGATTGGGTTCCCTCCACTCAGATTGTTCCTCTCTCCTGCGCCGCTCCCGAAACTTTGGGCCCATCCCTGCTTCGCTG
>LIBO01000136.1 GCA_001438005.1 Verrucomicrobia subdivision 6 bacterium BACL9 MAG-120507-bin52
CTTTTCTCGCGCAGTTCTCGCAACTTTTCCCGCAACCGAGCGATACACTCTTTCCAAAAATCCTTTGGCATGGCTTCGTACCTGACTGTCTTGGCATCCACTTGGACGGTGTAAAAAATGTTGCTGGGTTCCCCCACCAGCTCATCAAAAAGATTCCGCCTCACATAAGCCGCAATCTCATCCCCGCCATCTAAGTGGATATTCACGTCCCTTCCATCCGCATCCGCTTCCAAGGCCAGCAAGACGAGCTGCAGATCAGCCCAACTGATCGTCAGCTCACTTTTTAGAATCGAGGCCATGTGCCGATCAATTAAATCGAGGAGTCGCGTCACAATTCGAGAACACTCGAGCGCCCGATTTTCGACAGAGAGAGCCGACCCTTTGCCTTTCGCCTTCGCTGAAACCTCCGGCTGGTTTACGGTTCCTTTTCGATTCATCTCAATTTTCTACATCCAAAGGGAAGTGCAGGAAAAGAAATTGTTGAAGCGATAAAAAACTCCTTTTCCCATCCTTTTCTCATAAAGTGGGAATGCTGTGCTGATCGATACTCATAGCCATCTCGATTTCCCTGACTTTGATGCCGACCGGGCGGACATCATTCAGCGGGCGACCGAAGCCGGCGTCACCCGAATCATCTCCATTGGAACCACCCTACAAACCAGCCGTGCGGCCCTTGCCTTAGCGGATACCTTCCCCCAAATCTACGCTACCGTCGGGCTCCACCCATCTGAAGTCCAAGAGGCGCCAGAATCAGCCGTCGACGAACTCGCCCAATTAGCCCGTCATCCCAAAGTCGTGGCGATTGGTGAGTGTGGGCTTGATTACCATCGCCTTCCAAGTCGCTCGTCCACCCCTTTCGCTGCTGCCTCCTCCACCATGGGAGAGGTCTTCCCTGGCCGAGAGGAGCTAGAACTAGCCGATGCTGACCTCAAGAATCGCCAGTCCATTTTTTTCCAACAGCAACTCGATCTCGCGCTCGAATTGAAACTCAACGTCGTCATCCATCAGCGGGATAGTTGGGCGGACACTCTGGTCACGCTGAAACCATACTCCGGACGACTCCAGGCCGTCTTTCACTGCTTTTCGGGCACATGGGCGCAAGCGCAGGAGCTCTTCTCTATGGGTCACTCCATCTCCTTGACGGGAATCGTCACATTCAAAAATGCGCGCGATCTGCACTCCTGCGTTCAACAAATCCCCGCCGGATCCTTCTTCTTGGAAACGGACTGCCCTTACCTCGCCCCCGAGCCCCATCGGGGGAAGAGGTGCGAACCCGCCTATACCCGGCAAATCGCCGAAAAGGTGGCTGCCCTCCGAAACCAGTCGATCGAAGAAATCTCTCGCGAAACCAGCCTGGCTGCGGAACAGTTCTTTCGACTGCCCCCCCGATGAAAACTCCTGCCCTCCCTTTCTGGATTCGTGTGCCCGCGACCACGGCCAATCTCGGCCCAGGTTTCGATGCCTTTGGCCTCGCCCTCAACCTCTATAACGATGTGTCGGTCTCTCCCGGTCGTTCAGCCAAACCGGACCCATTTTCCGATGAAATAGTCGACGCCTACTTCCACGCCCGTCAGCGAGCCCCCCAGCCTTATCGTCTCCATGTCCGAGGCACGGTTCCCCCATCCCGTGGGCTCGGCAGCAGCGCCACCATTCGCTTGGGTATGCTCGCCGCGCTCGACTACCTTCATCGTCGAAAGCTTGATCTACCTTGGCTCATCCAAACGGCCACGACATTAGAGGGGCACCCCGACAATATCACCGCCGCCGCCCTAGGGGGTTTCGTCGTTTGCGGCGGGCTTCGCCCAGCGAAGGCGAACATTTCCACACGACTCAAATTTGTCACCGCCATCCCCAAACTACAAACCTCGACCAAAACGGCTCGCTCTCTTCTGCCGCGCACCGTTCCCTTCCGTGACGCTGTCGCCAATCTGCAAAATGCGTCCAGAATTACGGCAGCTCTTTTTCAGGGTCGATATGAGGAGGCCCGCGGCGCCTTTTCTGACCACCTTCACCAACCCTATCGGTCCACCCTCGTGCCTGGTCTCAACGAGGCGATCCTTCAAGCCGAGAAAGCAGGCGCGATGGGCGCCTTTCTAAGCGGCGCTGGCCCCACAATTATGGCCATGACGCTCCAGTCGGAGAAAGCGATTGGACGAGCTATGCAGAAAGCCCTCCATCGCGCCGGACACCGATCGGTGGAGATACGTGTGCTGTCCGCGGATAACCGCGGCTTGCGGATCGTCCGATCAGCTCGGAAGCCCTAAGAGCGACTGGCAAGAGGGATCCTGACCCCGTCAGGGGCGAACCAAAGAGCCTACTTCTTTTCGGCGTAGTGGTGCAGACGGTTCGAAAGAATGATAAAGGTGGGAGCCCAGAGCCCGACGAAGATACCGAACCTCTCCGCATAAGCTCTTTTCGCATCGGCCATGAGATCCCCCGAGCCCGGAGCCCCAAATTGTCCGCCCGCCGAAAACCAAATTAAGACCGATCCCACGATCGATAGAAAACCCAACGCGAAACACAGGTTACTTAGAAACTGAATTTGTTCTTTGTTCATAGTTCTAAAATGGCCACTGTCTGGACTCCTTCAAGCCCTTTCTTGCTACTGGCAGGCCTCACACTCACCGCCATTGCGCATGGCTTCGATGGAGCAAGCCATCTTCTCTTCCGCGGTAAAGGTCTTCGGACTGACTTCGGCGCTGGGGGCGCCCTCTTGGAGTCCCGCCCGCACCTCTTTCTTTAACTTCACCGTCGCCTTTTCGATGTTCGAGGCTCCTAAAGTCCGAAGGTAATACGTTGTTTTCAGTCCTTGATGCCAAGCCAGGCGGTACATTCGGGAAAGAACTTTGAGATCGGGTTGACCTAAAAATAGGTTCAGCGATTGCGACTGATCGATCCACTTTTGGCGACGCGCCGCCGCTTTCATAATCCACTCAAAGCCCACCGCAAAAGCGGTCAGGTAACGCTTCTTCAGCTCCTCGGGCATTCCCTCCACTGGGCCAAGCTCTCCGTCAAAATACTTTAGCTGATCCACCATCGCTTGGTTCCACAAACCTGCTTTTTTCAGATCTTTGACCAAATAGGGATTTAGCACGATAAACTCGCCCGAAAGATTACTCTTCACGAACAAGTTTTTGTACGTCGGCTCAATGCAGGGCGAGGTGCCAGTGATGTTCGAGATCGTGGCGGTTGGAGCAATCGCCAATACGTTGGAGTTGCGCATGCCATGAGCTCGGATCTTTTCCCGCAACGGCTTCCAGTCCATTTTTCCGCCCCGCGGACAATCGATCGGCAATCCTCTCTCTTGCTCAAGAAGATCGATCGTATCTTGGGGTAATAAACCCCGATCCCACTTCGAACCTTTGTAGGTGGAATAAGTGCCCTTTTCTGCCGCCAGATCACTCGACGCTTCATAGGCATAAAAAGCGATTGCCTCCATCATCTCGTCGTTAAACTCAACCGCCTCATCCGACTCGAAGGAGAGGCCCTTCATGTAGAGGGCATTCTGCAAGCCCATCACCCCCAACCCAATGGGACGATGCCGGGAGTTGGCCGTCTTCGCCGCCTCGGTCGGATAGAAATTAATGTCGATGACGTTGTCCAAGGCACGGACTGCGACCCGAATCGTCTCCCTCAATTTGGCGTGATCCAACGAGCCGTCGGCCAGAAGATGGGTATCCAAGATAATCGATCCCAAGTTACAAACCGCCGTCTCATCCTTG
>LIBO01000137.1 GCA_001438005.1 Verrucomicrobia subdivision 6 bacterium BACL9 MAG-120507-bin52
GCCACCGCCACGCGGACTGCTTCCCCGATTTTTTTGTCAGGCAAGCGGGCAATCACCTCCTCAAAGAAACCGTGCGCTAATAACTGCGCGCCCGTTCGTGGCTCAATCCCCCGAGCCATCAGATAGAAAAGCTGGTCCTGATCAATCTGGCCCGTCGTGGCTCCGTGGGTGCAGCGCACATCGTCATTCAAAATCTCCAACCCAGGCATCGAATCTGCTTCCGCTTCGGGGTTGAGCAAAAGGTTTCTGTTATTTTGATACGCATCCGTCTTGGCCGCACCGGGAGCGACCCGGATCAACCCCTTGAAAATTGATTTCGATCGGTCATCCAAAGCATTTTTATAAAGCAGATCACTCCACGTATTGGGCACGTCGTGGCACTGTAAGGTCCGCTGATCAAACTCCTGCCGGTTGTTTCCCACCGAAAGACCCAGCATTTCACTCCTCGCTCCGCCCCCCACCAAAGTGCTGCGACTCTCCTGCCTCGCATAGGCCGCCCCCAGATTGACAAATAAACTCCGTGCCTCCCCATCCTTTTCCACCCGGGTCGAATTGAGCTGAAAACTCGTCACCGCCGATCCCCACTGCTGCAGACCAACGTAATTCACTTTGGCCCCAACTCCCACCAGCAGATCATTCACCCCACAGGCCAATCCCGCTCCTCGAGCATCCGTGGAACCGAGGAAATCTACCATCGTTACCTTGGAATTCTCCCCCGCCACAATCAAAGTGTGGGGAAAAACGGCCGACTCCGCTCCATCCAACCAGTGGAAGGCCACCAAGGGAAATTCGAGCTCCACATTCTTGGGTACATGGATCAGTACCCCGGCGGAAGCATGGGCCGCATGCAACGCGGCAAACTTCTGTGCCCCCAAGTCCACCGGATGCGCCATAAAGTACTTCTCCAGTAGGGCGGGATGCTTCTCTAAAGCCACCGAAAGCGATTCGAAAACCACCCCCTGTTGGGCCAGTTTTTCCGATCCCTCCAGATAGAGAAGCCGGTCATTGGCGAAGACCGCTTTTGCCGCATGCGGAAAAGAGGCCGTACTCCGTTTCAGCAAATCCTCGGCGGTCGTGCTGCCTTTTTGGCCAGGCTGAAAATTCCCCAGTTCAATGGCACCGATCGTGGCAAAACGCCAATCCTCTTCATTTCGTTTCGGCATGGGCGAAGCTTGAAACTTTTTCATAGCCTCTGCCTTGCGCCCAATCCACCAACTGGGTTCCGTCACCCCGTTGCGGTCGGCCGCACTCACACCGCTCTTGGCCATAAGGTGACTAGCTCTTACGAGCCGTTCGAGCCGATCGCCTCGACCGGACAACCTTCCATCGCCTCTTTCGCCAGCTTCAACTCCTCGGGCGTGGTGGGCTGGTTAAAAACGAAAGAGTAGCCTCCATCGTCGTTCCGCTTAAAACTATTCGGGGCCGTCTCCCGGCATAGATCACAATCGATGCACTGGTTGTCGACGTAGTAGGCCCCGCCAACGTTCTCGGGGTACCGGTTTGCAATGTCAGCCATGGCTTCTTTATCTCCTGTGTGATGGGGTTTGGCTACCTTAACCGACCGACCCCTCCATCTCGAGGTCGATGAGTCGTTTCAACTCCACACTATACTCCATCGGAAACTGGCGGACGAGGTCGTTGACAAATCCGTTCACGCTCAAACTCATCGCCTGCCCTTCAGTCAATCCCCTCTGCTGCATGTAAAAGATCTGCTCCGCGCTCACCTTCGACACGCTGGCCTCATGCTGCACCGAATTGCCTTCCCCCCGCGTCACGATCGCCGGATAGGTGTCGGTCCGCGATTTGGTGTTGATCAAAAGCGCGTCACACTCCGTATTGTTTTTGCAGCCTTTCAAGTGGCGGGGAATGTGAACCAACCCCCGATACGTCGCCCGGCCCGACCCAATCGAGATCGATTTGGAGATAATGTTGGAGGTCGTCTCATCCGCCGCGTGGATCATCTTCGCCCCTGTATCTTGGTGCTGACCGTTGTTCGCCAGAGCGATCGATAACACCTCGCCTCTCGCTTTGCGGCCTTTCAAAATCACCCCGGGATACTTCATCGTCAACCGAGACCCGATATTGCAATCGATCCACTTGATCTCCGACTCCTCATGCGCCAAACCCCGCTTCGTCACCAAATTAAACACGTTCGGACTCCAATTCTGCACCGTGATGTACTGCAACTTGGCCCCTTTCATCGCGACCAGTTCCACCACCGCACTGTGCAGGGTGACCGAATCAAACTTCGGCGCGGTGCAACCCTCCATGTAAGTCAGCTCCGCCCCCTCATCCACGATGATCAAGGTGCGCTCGAACTGACCAAAATTTTCCGCGTTGATTCGAAAGTACGCCTGCAGCGGATGTTTCACCTTCACGCCCTTCGGCACGTAGATAAAGGACCCACCCGAGAAAACCGCACTGTTCAAGGCGGAGAACTTATTGTCCGCCGTCGGAATCACCTTCCCAAACCACTTTTTAAAGATTTCGGGGTGGTCTTTCAATCCTTCCCGACTTCCGACAAAGATCACCCCTTGCTCTGCTACCGCTTTCTTAATGTTGGAGTAAGCCGCCTCACTATCAAACTGCGCCTCCACCCCCGCCAAAAAGGCCCGCTCCTTCTCGGGGATCCCCAAGCGCTCAAACGTGCGCTTCACATCGTCCGGCACCTCCTCCCAGGTCCTCTTTGGCTTCGCTCCTTTGGAGAGGTAGTAACGAAAATCATCAAAGTGAATGTTTTCCAAATCCTTACTCGCCCAATGGGTCGGCAGCGGTTTTTCCTGAAATACCTTGAGCGCTTTTTTCCGAAACTCGCGCACCCAATCCGGGTCCTCCTTCGCGTCGCAAATATAATCGATCGTCTTCTCCGTCAGACCCGTGCCTGCATTAAAAGCATAGTCCTCGGGGTAAGAAAAGTTTCCCTCATCTTGGTCGATTTTGAAGTCAGGTTTTTCGAGCGTGGTCGTTTCGTTCATCGATGAATCTCCTTTATGCGGGGACTAGGTTTTCCACCCAGTCATATCCCTTTTTTTCCATTTCTTGGGCCAACTCTTTCGGTCCGCTTTTCACAATCCGCCCATCCACCATGACGTGCACCACATCGGGCACGATATAATCCAGCAATCGCTGATAGTGGGTGATCACCAAAATGCCCAACTTGGGCCCGCGCAGGCTGTTTACCCCGTGGGCCACGATCTTGAGCGCGTCGATATCCAGACCCGAGTCGGTCTCATCCAGCACCGCATACTTCGGTTCTAACATGGCCATCTGCAAAATCTCGTTCTTCTTCTTTTCCCCACCGGAAAAACCGTCGTTCACCGCCCGAGAGGTGAAGGAACGGTCGATCTTTAACAGATCCATCTTTTGGTACAGCTCGTTATAGTACTCCACCGCGTCGATCTCCTGCCCTTCGGGGCGGCGGGCATTCAGGGCCGCCCGCATAAAGTTAGCGATCGTCACCCCAGCGATCTCGCTCGGATACTGGAATGCCAGAAATAGACCCTCTCGCGCCCGCACATCCGGATCGAGTCCTAAAATCGTTTTTCCATCCAGCAGCACATCCCCTCCCGTCACCTCATAATCCGGATGCCCCGCCATCACTTTGGCTAAGGTGCTTTTGCCCGAACCGTTCTTCCCCATGATCGCATGCACCTCTCCCTTCGGAATCGTTAGATTCAGCCCATGCAAAATTTCGGTCCCCTGGATGGCGG
>LIBO01000138.1 GCA_001438005.1 Verrucomicrobia subdivision 6 bacterium BACL9 MAG-120507-bin52
TGCGGAAATGGTGAATCCCTGCCGCAGATCCACCTTGCCGTAGGTCGGGAGCCGCATGTCGCGAACGACAAACTTCGGCAGGACAGGCATGGGCACACCGACACCTCCGGCATCCAGCGACAGCAGGCACTCGCTTTCATCCACCACAAGGTCATCGAACTGCGCCCACAGACGTTTGACAAAATCCGGATCGATCCGGTGAATGCGGGCCATCGCCTTCTGGGTTTCGCTGATATACAGATCCCCATCGCGCTCGAACAAATCCGGATAGCTCATGCGGATGAAGGGGTCATCATCGTAGAGAAGAATTTCAGGCTGTGACCACACGATCACGCGTCCGTCCTGCGAGTCCTTTTCGATTCCGGCCGAGACCCAGGCCGGGTTGCGGTCCTCGTAGCTCCCGACATACGGGGCGTCCACTTCTTTGTTTTCGACGAAGCGTCCGCCGTGGTTGTGGAACCAGTGGAGGTAGCGGCCGTTCTCACATTTCCAGGTGAAGTTTGCCGCGCGCGGATTTTTCATGCGGCGACCATCGGCATAGCTCCGGTATTGCGGCGGGCTCCAGCTCCGGCCCCCATCGCGGCTGTAACTCTCGACCGGGTAGCCATCGATGGTGCGATAAACGACATGGATCGAGCCGTCGCTCAGCACGCTGTAGCTTTGTTCCTCGGCGACAAGGCCGCCCGCCGGGGGGGTAATCAGGCCGGTGTCGCCCTCGGGCAGGGTTTCCCAAAGAAATTTTTCAGGGTCTGGTTCCGTGAGTAAATTTTCACTCCGCACCAACCAACCTTCGGTGCTTGCGAGGAAGCCCTCGCCGAAGCCACCCACTTTGTGGATGGAGAGGTAGGCGGCGCCGTGCAAGACAAACGGCTTCCCCACATTCCAGAAAAAGCGCACTTTTCCGCCGCGAATGTTTTCACGGTCAATTCTGGTCTCGCGGATCGGGACTTTGAAGTAATTCTCCGACCAGTTCCTGCCGTGGTCGTCGGAAAATTTGAAAACGTAATGCCCGAGGGTGTCCACCCGGAACGTGAGGGGATTCCCCGGATACACGGTTTCCATCGCGCGGATATTGTCTTCATTGAAATTGTAGAAGCAGAAAATGCGCCCGCCGGGGGCTTTGAGCAGGACGGCGTAGGACGACTCCGGCTCCTCCCGTGACCCGACGTCCAACGGGGCGGACCATGTCACGCCGCCATCCTCGCTGCGCATGGAGACGACATGCTGCCCCCGGGAGCCTTCGTGGCCGTTCCCCGTCGTGACCACACAGACCAGCGCTCCGTCGTCTGCCGTCACGAAATACGGCTGGTCCGCATAAAACTCCGTGGGAAGCACAATGCCGCTTGAGAGCAGCCGCCAGTCGTGCGCCTGTCCTGCCTGGAGCATGATTTTTACGATTCCATCGGGAATGCACGCATCGGCTATGTTGAAAGAATTGGTTTTCATGGTTTAATTTTTCATGGTTTAATAAGAGAATAAATACGTGATTTTTGTTCGGATCGCACTCCAGGGAAACTCCGAAAGATAGGATGCCAAGGACAAAATCGAAGCATGATTCCGGTCCAGTTGGCCTTATTTCACGGATGTATCCGGGTATTTCAGATACAGGATGGCGAAGAGGCCGGGAAGGGAAGCGGGAATCGTGAGGATGAACAACCAAGTGTAGCCGACCGCCTGCTGAAGCAAGCCGCTGAACACCGCGGGGATCGACCAACCGAGACCCATGAAGGCCATCGCAAGCGCGAAGGTGCTCGCGGCATACTCCGACTGCGCGGAGTAAATGCAGAGGTAATAGAAAAATGCGGCGCTCCCGAACCCGTAGCAAAACGATTCGAAGATGATGGCCGCTTGCGCCCAGCCGTTGATGTCCCATGTGATATCCGCGCCGAACAAGCTGAGATGGAGCGTCTGCAGTCCCGAAGGCTGGAGCCATGCGAGCAGCACGTAGGCGACGTGGGATCCGCTCATCAGGACACCGAAGGGCAGCATCACGCGGCGCAGCGGAACCCGGGAGAGCAGGATGCCTCCCGCGATCCCGCCAAGGGTGGAGGCGATCATACCGAAGGTCCCATACATCACCCCGAGTTGCTGGGTGCTGAGCCCGAGACCTCCCGCCTCCGGAGTGTCCATGAGAAATGGCGCGATCATCCGCACCAGCAGGGATTCTCCGAGGCGGTATGTGAGCGCAAACGCCATCACCACCCACGCGCCCGGGAGGCGGAAGAAGGCGCGCAGCGCTTCCATGTAGTAGCTCCTCCATCCGCCCTTCTCGACATGCTGCGGGCGGTCGGCGTCCGGGCGCGGGAGAGCAGCGGCATGGTAGGCGGTGAGCAGAATCGTGATCGCCGCCAGCAAGAAAAACGCATTCGCCCAACCCGCGGCGGGAGTTTCCGCCTCACCCCAGCGCCCGGCCAGCGCCACCAGCACGCCGGTGCAGAGAATCACCGCCAGGCGCACGCTCGCCGTGCGGAAGCCGGTAAAAAATGCCTGCTGCTTGGCGTCGAGTGCCAGCAGGTAGAATCCGTTGTTTGGCACGTCGTTCCATCCGGTCGCCAGCCCCATCAGTCCCAACAACAAGATCACCGGCACCACCGGATGCGGGAAATAGTTGAGGGCCAGCCCGCAGACCACCATCAACCCCGCCATGACGCAGCCCATCCAGAGAATCCACCGCCGCTTGGTGGAAATGCCGTCCACCACGGGCCCCCAGAGAAAGAGCAGCGAGAGGGGCAGCATCATCAGGCTCGACGCCCCGATGACATCATTGCTGGCCCCGAGAGATTTGAGCAGGATGGCCGAGACGGTCATCACCATCACCTGCGGGATGCCCTGCAGGAAGGCCTGCGTGGGAACAAAGAGCCACGGGGATCTGTCAGGGGTGGTGCGGCCGGTCATGGGCGGTTTTCCGGTAGGGGGCTGCACGCAAAGGCTTCCACCGCCCTGCCGTTTTTGTAATGACCCTCCACGAGGGTTTGATGCGCGGTGTGCAGCTTGAAGGCGACCTCCCACTCTTCGGGCCATGCCGGAAGGATTCTCGGGGGCAGGTCGTCGAACGGATCGGCGGCGACGAGCATTTCCTGCAGGCCGGTCATCGCGCTGCCGCCCCAGTTGTGGTCCGGCAGCCAGTCATGGCCGGGTCCGAAAAATGCGGGAAAGCGGACTTGGGATTTGCTGTCGGAGAATTTTTCCAGCAGCCGCCGCCCGGCCTCGGCAGTCAGCCCGAGGGCCGCCATGTTCACCACGGCGGGCATCCACGAAAGATCCTGTTGGCAGAACCTCGCCCGGTGTTCGGGGAGGAGTTGCCAAGTGTTGCGGGCCAGTTCGAGGGTTTCCGCGTGCAGCACTCCGATGATGCGGTAGGGCCATGCGGCGTAGAGTTCGGGCAACTCCCAGAGGTTGAACTCCCTTTCGAAGGCCTCGGCTGGCAGCAGGATCTCACGGTCACCTCGTTGACCTTTCGGAAGTGCGGGAATGATGGCTTGAAAGCTTTCGAGATAAGCTCGTGCCGCGGATGGCAGGAGTTGATCGGGCAGCTTTAGCAAAGCGTCCGTCACACGACGGAGCCCGGCGATCACTCCGATAGGATTGGTCGCGCCGACCGCGAGTTCGACCGAGGTGGAAGGGTAGATCACCAATTTGCCATCGCCGGAAAGCTCGCTGCCGGTGCGCTGGTTCTTCAGGC
>LIBO01000139.1 GCA_001438005.1 Verrucomicrobia subdivision 6 bacterium BACL9 MAG-120507-bin52
AAGTACCGGCCGAAAGGTTCCAAGGGTAAGATTTTGGGCAATCCGGTCATTGGGGAAAATGTGTTTTTAGGAGAGGGAACCATTGTGGAGCCCGGCGCCTACATCCGAGGCCCGGCTTGGATCGGGAAGAATTGCGAGATTCGACACGGAGCGTATCTGCGCGAGAATGTGATTACAGGAGATCGATGTGTTTTGGGAAACAGTTCCGAATTCAAAAACTGTCTTCTGCTTGAGGGGGCCCACGCTCCTCACTTCAATTACGTTGGGGATTCGGTGTTGGGTCGGGACGTGAATTTGGGGGCGGGAGTGATTCTTTCGAATTATCGTTTGGATGGTCAGGTGATTCGGGTGAGTCGTGCGGGTAGCTTGGTCGAAACAGGCTTAAGGAAATTTGGGGCGATCATCGGTGACGGTGCGTCGGTGGGTTGTAACGCGGTTTTGAATCCAGGCAGCTTGGTGGCACCGAAAGCAAAGATTTTGCCCGGAACGATCTGGCTGGGGGGGAGGAGGAAAGGTTAGAGGGAAGCGTCTTAGGTGTAGGGGTTGCCGACAAAGCTGTGGAATGGTGCGGCGGTAAAAGTGCGTTCGATTAAACCGTCGAAGATCGCGGGAACAGCATCAGCGGTTTGGGAGTGAAGATCGTGCAGAAGGATAATCGATCCTGGTTGGCTGGCCGAGAGTACTCGTTTGGTAATGGTAGAGCTACCCGGCTGGGACCAATCTTTGGGATCAACCGACCAGTAAGCCACGCCGAGGCCGAGTTTGGAGGCGATGGATCCTTGTTCCCGGCGGAACGCGCCGTAGGGAGGGCGAAACCAGACAGGGGTAACTCCAGTGGCGCGGGCGATGGCATCTTGGGTGCGAATGAGTTGCTGTTCCACCGCACTATCCGACATGCCAGACAAGCGAGGGTGAGTGTAGGTGTGGTTGGCCACATCGTGGCCCTCATCCACGATTCGACGGGCGAGTTGTGGAGAGGCATCCACCTTTGCTCCAATGAGGAAAAAAGTGGCGCGTAGGCTGCGTTTGGAAAGTTCCGTCAACACTCGATCGGTCACTCCTGGGCTGGGGCCGTCATCAAAAGTAAGGGCGACACGGTTACCAAAGCCAGGCCCACTGTTGATGAAGGCAGGATTGACCTCGCACTCCCCTGGCTGGATCGGGACTTGTCCTTGCGAAAAAGCGGGGGAGGAATAACTGACACCGGCGAGGCTGAGCAGCTTTAAGAAATCAGCACGCCTCATAGGCTTTCTCTTTAGCATGGAGAAAGGCATGATCCAAGGTTCTTTCGATGAAGATCTGTGACCTGACGCAAATGTACTCCTCACAAGGGGGAGGGGTTCGATCTTACCTTTTGGCGAAGCGTGCTTATATTCGGGAGCACACCTCCCATCAGCATCTTCTGATCGTGCCCGGCAGCCGGACGGAGCAGATCGAGGGGGGGAGATGCCAAATGTGGACCGTTCGTGGCCCTTTGGTGAATCAAACCTCGAGGTACCGCTGGATGCTGGATCTACCCGCACTATTACGAATTTTGTACTTGGAACGTCCCGACGTAGTCGAATCGGGCGATCCTTATCATGCCGCCCTGGTTTCAAGAAATTGGGCAAACCGAAGAGGGTCGAAGTTTTACATGTTTTACCACTCCCACTTTCCGGACGCGCTTTTACGAACGGTTCTAAAATTTGCCGGCCCCTGGGCGAGATCGGTGACGGAGCAGTTAGCGGCCGATTACCTACGACACTTAGCCACGGGGGGGCACGGTGTTTTTGTGGGGAGCCGGCATTTGACTCAGGTGCTGGGGGCGTGGGGGGTGCCACGGCTGATTCACCTTCCTCTGGGGGTGGACACGACATGTTTTCACACCGTTACAGAAGAGCGGAAGAGGGAGTTGCGGAGAAAACTGAACTTGCCGGAGGATGTGAGAGTGGTCCTTTATGTGGGGCGTTTTTCGCCTGATAAAGACACCACACTTCTGTTGCGGTGTTGGCAACGAATGCAGGAGATGGCTGAGAAAAAGTGGGTGGGGGTTATGGTGGGAGACGGTCAGATGAAACCTATGGTAGAAACTTTTACCCGCACGCATGATTGTCTTCGGATGGTGCCCTTTTTGAAGGAGTCGAAGGAGTTGGCGGAGTGGTATCAAGCGGCTGACCTTTTGATTCATCCAGGTCGGTGGGAGACGTTCGGGCTTGTTCTTCTGGAGGCACAGGCCTGTGGTCTACCGGTGGTGGCATTTCGGGGCGGGGCGATGGAGGAGCAGGCATACGATGTGTCCCAGTGGGCGAAGGAGAGGAGCTCCGACTCCCTAGCTGAAGCGGTTTGTCGAAGGATGGAAAGGGAAACGGGGGCGGAGAAAGATCAGCTCAGAACATTTATTGAGAGGAAGTTTAGCTGGCAGCAGACTTTTGCCCGACAGATGGCGGAGTACGAGGCATGAGCGAGCCCCTTCTGATTCGCTACTATCGGGCGGAGGATCGAGCGCAAATTCGCCAGATCTGTGCGGAGACGGGTTTCCTAGGCGATCCGGTCGATCCACTTTTTGAGGATCGAGAGCTCTTTGCGGATTTTTTAACCTCTCCCTACACCGATGCGGAGCCGGAGAACTGCCTGGTGTTGGAAGGAGAGAATCGACGTTTATTGGGGTATGTCATGGGTTCGCGCAGTGTTTGGAAGCACACGGGATACTTGGCGTATCGAATGCCAGGATGGGTTCTCCGAGCGATCTGGGGCTATTTTTTTTCCTATGGAGAGCCCAGCCGCCGCTACCTGCGGTGGGTGCTTTCGCGAGGCAGAAAAGAAACGCCCTCGACCCCCAAGCGTGGGGTGCATTTTCACATCAACCTTCTGCCGGAGGTGCGAGGTTTATCGATTGGAAAGGTTCTCTTTGACACTTTTTTAGATCGAATGGGTGAGTTGGGGGAGAAAAGTGTTTTTGGGCAAGTGATCAGCAAAGAGGAGAGAAGAACGGAGAGGATGTTTGCTCGTTATGGATTTCGACTGACCGACCGAAGAGAGGTGACTAAGTTCCGGGAGCAAAGAAAAGATCCGGTTTATCTCTTTACCTTGGTGCAGGAGCGGGACCGGACCCCACCTCCGAGACCCCCCCGACTCATTTTATCCCTGCACGATTTCCATCCCGGGTCGCGCCATCAGATTGAGGAGCAGATGCAGTTTTGTCTCTCCCGTTGCCCGGGTCATCTCTCTATTTTGGTGGTGCCTCACTACCACCATGAAATTTCGGTCGAGGACTCGAAGGAGAGCCTCGAGTTTCTGAACAAATGTCAGGACGAGGGGCACGATCTGGCGATTCATGGTTTTTTTCACGATCGGCAGGGTTTGCCTGCGGCCTCGAGGTTTTGGACACAGTGGTACAGTGCGAATGAGGCGGAGTTTTTCTCGCTGCCGCCGAGCGAGGCGGCCAAAAGAATCACGGCAGCGAAAGAGTTGTGGGTGCGACAAGGTTGGCGAGCGAGAGGTTTTGTGGCGCCGGGGTGGTTGTACTCATCCTCTTTGGACAGGGATCTGGGAGAGATGGGTTTTCGCTATACCTGCACCTTGAGGGACGTCATCCATTTTCCCCAAGGGAAGAAGGAAAGGGCGTGGGCGGGGACTTACAGTTTGCGGTCGACTTGGCGTCGAGCCTTGGCCCGGGCTTGGCACCCGCTGTGGAAGTTCCGG
>LIBO01000140.1 GCA_001438005.1 Verrucomicrobia subdivision 6 bacterium BACL9 MAG-120507-bin52
ACTTCATCCCATAACGTCGATCCGGCTTGTCCACCCCATACGTCTCCATCGCTTCCCGAAACGGCACCCGAGGAAAGGGCGTTGGAATCTCGACCCCACTCACCTCTTTCCAGACGCGCTGAATCAACCCCTCAATCAACCGGTAAATGTCCTCCCGCCCGATAAACGACATCTCGATATCAATTTGGGTAAATTCTGGCTGGCGATCTGCCCGCAGATCCTCGTCCCGAAAGCAGCGAGCAATCTGAAAATATTTCTCGGCCCCACCCACCATCAGCAGCTGCTTAAACTGCTGTGGCGATTGCGGCAGCGCATAAAACTTCCCTGGATTCAGCCGCGAAGGCACCAAATACTCCCGCGCTCCTTCGGGGGTGCTCTTAAAAAGAATCGGTGTCTCAATCTCCCAAAATCCTTGCTCACTCAAATGGTGCCGGATGGCCAGAGCGGCTCGGTGTCTCGCTTGCAAAGCGTGCGCCATCTCAGGCCTTCGCAGATCCAAATATCGATATCGTAATCGTAAGTCCTCATTCACTCCGGCCTCATCCAAAGGAAAAGGAGGGGTCTCGCTCACATTCAAAATCTCCAGTTTTTCCGCCAACACCTCCACCTCCCCCGTGGCCAGCGCCGAATTCTTCGTTCCCTCCGGTCGGGGAGAAACCTGACCCTCCACGTGCACGACAAACTCCGCCCGCAAGGTGTGTGCCAATGCCGAGATTTCTCCCGCCATCGAGGGATTGAACACCACCTGCGACAGCCCCTCTCGATCCCGTAGATCGATAAAAATAACACCCCCATGATCCCGCCGGCCCGATACCCAACCGGCTAAACTTACCTTTTGGCCGGCATCTTTGGCTCGAAGTCCCCCGCAAGTGTGAGTGCGTTTCATGATCCCAACACCTTCGCCCACTCCCCCGGGGTCGGCTCAAGGCAAATCTTTCCAGCCGCATCCTTGCGCCAACGAATCTCCGACTGCTTTCGCGTCGCCAACTCCTTCACTCCTAACTTTCCCTCCCCCACTTCACGCCCCACCAATAAAGCCCAGCGCGCCCCTTTGGCCTCCGCCATCTCCAACTGTTTGCCCCACTTGCCTGCTCCAGGATCGTAATCGGTCGAAAATCCACTCCGCCGCAACTGCCCCACCACGTCCCAAGCCATTTCCTGCTGCGCACTCTCCGCCACGACAAAGATCTCCGCCCCGCCCGCCGAGGGCGTCGACATCCCCTTCTCTCGTAAAAGCTCCGCCAAGACAGCGTCTCCCATTCCAAATCCCACCGCCGGCAAATCCTCCCCACCCAGTCGCTTCAGCAATCCATCATACCGCCCTCCCCCCGCCACCGCTCTCAACTTTCCCGCCCGATCATGCACTTCGAAAACCACTCCGGTGTAGTAGGCCAACCCGCGTACCACCCGATAATCGGTCTCGCACCAATCCCCATACCCCAATCCTTTGACCCCACGGTGCACCTCTTGCAGTGCCGCCGAATCCTCACTTTTGCCCTGCCACACCGCCTCCACCGCCGGCGCTAACCCTCCCAACTTCTCCCGCCTCTGCTCCGGCGTCGCGCCCTCCATCCGGTCCAACGCCCGTAAAACTCCAGGTCTCTCCGCCTCCCCCACTCCCTCCTTTTCTAAAAATGAATCCCACCAGCTTCGATCACTCACCTTCACCACCACATCCTTCGCGCTCAAACCCAAGAGAGACAAACCCAAGCACAGCGTTCCAATCAACTCCGCTTCCGCCATCACGCTTTTCTCCCCCACCATGTCGCAATTCCACTGGTAATGCTCCCGATGCCGCCCCTTCTGCGGTCGCTCATAACGAAACAACCTCGGAATGCTAAACCACTTGATCGGTTTGCGATAATTACGGTGCTGACTCGCCACCATCCGCGCCAAGGTCGGGGTCATCTCCGGACGCAAAGCCACCTCCCGCTCTCCCTTGTCTTGAAAATGGTACAACTGCCCCACGATCTCCTCGCCCGACTTCTCCGTGTATAACTCTAAGGACTCTAACTCAGGCCCCTCATACTCCGTAAATCCACTGCACCGCGATGCCTCGCGCCACGCCTGAAAGATTACCCGCAAAGCCGCATGCTCTGGGGGGAAAAAATCCCTAAACCCCGGGAGGGGTTGACCCGTCATTCTGTCGCTCCGCCCCCGGAGCGCTCGGTCAAGACTCCGCCGAGGATGAACTGTTTCCTGCGGCGGAGACAATCTCTGCCAATTTGGTGGAATTGCGAATCAATTCCGCCTTCATCTCCTTGCCCGCCTTGAACTTCACCACCGCTCGGGCCGGAATCGGTACGTCCGTTTCCGGTTTGTTCGGATTCCGACCGACTCGTGCTTTACGGATCTTAATTTCGAACACCCCGAAGTTACGCAGCTGGACTGCGTCCCCTTTCAGCAGGGACTCCTTGATGTGATCCAGCGTAAACTGGATGACCTTTAACACGTCTTGTTGGACGAGATTGGTCTCATTACTGATCCGTACCACCAGGTCTCTTTTGGTCAGGTTTTCCATATCTCGCTATATGTAGGCACTTTCCGTAAGGCATCCAAGTAAAATTTTACCGGTCAATTATTTAGCATTTCCTGAAGGGAATTCACCTCTTTAACCCTTTCCTTTTTTCCAATCGACCTTTGGCGCCACCGGATCCCCCACTGCCTCCGCAAAAGTTCGAAAGTGTGTTTTGCACAGCTTAGCCAACCCGTTTCTTCCCTGCTTTTCATAAATCTCACTCGCTTGTTTTTTCACCCCTGCTCCCGCACCTCTCGCTAGCTCCACCCCCGCCTCCATCGAAAGCCTGCCTAACGCCTGCACAAACTCCGCTCGGGCCGAGAATACTTGCCGCCGCCACCGCAATATCACTTTCCGCCTTTGTCCTTTGCTCTAACTGAATTTCGACCTCCTGCTTTCGCAGTTCTCCCTCGATCAATCGCGGATTACCAAATTGATCCGATAGCGCTCGTGGACAACTCGGCACCTTCGCGTGCAAATTCGCAATCACCTTTCCGTGAGCCCAAGCCAGCATTCGGTTCAAATTGCCAAACTTTTTGTAAAGCTCGCTGTATCGCGCCGGCCCAATCGCCACCAACTCCATCCCGCCCCGCACCGTCTGACGAATCTCGTCCGCTAACTCACCGATTTTTTTATCGGTCGTGATCGTTTTACTGTCCCTCACCCCGATCTCAACCAGACGATCCGCCGTGTCCTCATCCACATACACTCCCGCCACCACCAACGGACCAAACAAATCCCCTTTTCCACTTTCATCAATGCCAAAGTGGGGTTGATACATCTCTGGATTCCGCACTTTTTCATACCCCAACCGTGCCTCCCCCAAAATCTCCGGCTCCAAGACAAACTCGATAAACTCCCGCGCCTCTTTCCCTGCCACCACCAACTTCCCACTTAGATACATCTGCAAGACACACTTTCCTTTTCGTGCCGAAAAGTGCCCGTACTCCAGCGGCCCCAGTTTAAATCCCTTCTCCGTTACCGTTTCCCGCAAGCGCAAGACTTGGGCCTCGGTCAACTTATGGGTAAACATCGTGTCCGCCATGTCTCTGCACCCTAGGTCCTCCCGCCCACTCATCGATTCTAAAATCCAACGCGCTTTACCCCTCCTCCACCGCTGGTTCCGCCACCATCAACGACCACTCCCCTGGCGCG
>LIBO01000141.1 GCA_001438005.1 Verrucomicrobia subdivision 6 bacterium BACL9 MAG-120507-bin52
ACGGATTTAAGAGGGGCCGTGACGAACGCGGTCATCGCGCATCCGGCCGGAATCTTGGGTGGGGTGGATCAGCAGTGGACAGGTCGGGTGGAGCGGGTGGATACACGGTTTTTAGAAACGTTACTGGAGAATGGAATTATTCCGGTCATTTCTCCGATGGGGGTCGACGGGGATGGGCGGACGTACCGGGTAAATTCGGACGGGGTGGCACTGGAGGTGGCGGAGGCCTTGAAGGCGGAAAAGCTGATTTTTTTGACGGGGAGCGGAACTTTACCGATGAACGGGAAAAAGCCGGCGCAGCTCTCGGTGGACGAAGCGACGGAGTGGCTGAAGAAGAAAAAGGGGGAGTTAAGTGGGGAGATCGCTTCTAAATTGGAGCATGGGTTGCGGGCTTGTCAGGAGGGGGTGAGCCGGGCCCACATCTTGGATGGGTTAGCGGATGATGCTTTATTGGAGGAGTTGTTCTCGAGTGAGGGGGTTGGGACGATGGTCTATGCGGATGAGTATACTGAGATTCGGAAGGCGTTGAAGAAAGATGTGCGGTCGATCATGCGTTTGATTGGAAGTTCCGTGGCGGCGGAGGAGTTGGTCAAGCGGACACGGGCCGAGGTAGCCGCCGCGATTGGAGATTACAGTATTTTTGAAATTGATGGGAATATAGTGGGTTGTGTGGCGGTGCACCCTTTGGAGGGCAAGGTAGCGGAAATGGGTTGTTTGTTTGTGGCCTCGGGGCACGAAAATAGTGGAATCGGGCGAAAGCTGATGTTGTATGCGGAAAATCGGGCGAAAGAGATGGGAATGAAGAAACTGTTAGCGTTATCGACCCAAGCGTTTAACTATTTGCAGAGCAAAGGTGGGTTTGTCGAGGGGACGGTGGAGGTGCTTCCTCCTTTGAGAAGAGCCTCTTATGAGGTGAGTGGTCGGAATTCGAAGATTCTGCAAAAGGATTTGTAGGGGGTGGCTAACCGGGTGGCCAAGTCATGGCCCGGCCACCGAGAAGATGAAGATGAAGGTGGGGAACCGATTCTCCAGCGTCGGGGCCGTTATTGATCACGAGCCGGTAACCTGTTTTATCTAAGCCCGCTTGGCGCGCGACGCGCTGCGCTGCCGCAAAAAGGTGGGCGAAGAGCGAGTGGTCTTCGGGGGGGACGGCTCCGTGGCGGGAGTGGTGTTTTTTGGGGATGAGCAATATGTGGGTGGGAGCTTGGGGATCGAGGTCGCGAAAGGCGAGGATGTGGTCATCTTCGTAGAGGATGTCGGCCTGAGCTTCGCGGTCGACGATCTTTTCGAAGATCGTTTTAGCCATGGCAATTACCAGATGGTGAGTTCGAGGAGGGAGGGGCTCAAGGTGCGAGCGCGGGCACGGATGAAGTAGACGATCTCGTCGCTGAGATGCTGGCAGGAGCTGCGCCACGAGGCCGAGCCGGTGAGGGAAAGGACGCAGGCGCGGAGGCCTTCGAGGCGAAGGGCGGAGGCGAGGGAGGAGACTTTTTCATCCACGAGGGTGGCGAGTTGCTGAAAGAAAAGAATTTCGAAAGGGGCTTGTTGAGCGAGGGTGGCGAGGTTGATCGAGGGGGCAAAAGAGATGAGTTCAAAATGGCGGGCGATGGCGGGGCAACCGATTCCAGTGAGAGAGCGGCGGAGAATGAGTTCGAGTGTTTCCCGCTCAATTTTCGGGCGATGAAAATCGTGGTGGAGGTAGTGGAGGACAGCTCGAGCCACCTCCGTGGCGAGAGGCCAATCGGCGTGACCGGCCTGGGTGGCGGCTTTATCGATCGAGAGAACGAGCCAATTTTCGCTCAAGCGCGCCGGAGAGCCACCGGGTAGGGTGACTAAGGGGAGCGTAGAGGAGATGGGTTTTTTAGCGGGCACCGAGATTTTTGACTTCGCTAACAAAATCACGCGCATCGCGGAATTGGCGGTAAACGGAGGCGAAGCGGACATAGGCGACATCATCCATCTTTTTGAGGCACTCCATGATCTTTTCGCCAATGGCAGTGGTGGGAATTTCCCGGCCATACTTCTGCTCTAATTCTTCCATGACCTTGTCGACGGTCTTTTCGATGAGTTCGGGGCTGACGGGTCGTTTCTCGCACGCTTTTTGGAAGCCGAGGACGAGTTTGCGGCGGTCAAAGGGTTCGTAGCGGCCGTCGCGTTTGACGGCGCGAAGGTCTTCCCGCTCAATCTCTTCGTAGGTGGTGAAGCGGTAGTTACAGGAGAGGCACTCCCTCCGGCGACGGACAACGGCACCATCCTTCCATGGGCGCGAGTCTATTACTTTATCTTCTTCTGCATTGCACTTTGGACATTTCATATACTACTCCTTGTGTTGGATTGAAACTACAAGTAGGTGGTATGGGGTCAATTAAATTTTAAGCATAAAAACGTAAATTTATGTATAAACGTGTTATTTTGGACTGAAGGAAACATCTATGCAACAGCAGTTTATGTACTTGTCAGCTAACTGTTCAGGTCATGATTGTGGCAACTTGCGAGCACCTGCCGTGAGCAAGTTAGCCGACGAGCAAACGAACTTTAGTGATGATTTGTGGGGGTGTCTTGCGAGGCAGTGCGGTTGTGGCGGATGCCCTCGGTCACGATCAACCAGATAACGATGCCGCCACAGAGAGCGGATACACCCAGCAGAAAAATGAGTCCTAAACCTGTTCGGGCTTCGTCCATTAGGAGATCTTAAAGGAGAAGGAGGTGGTTTGTCATCCTCGGAATTAGGGAACGATGGCTCCGAGATCTCGTTGGGATATGGCGCGGGCTTCCTCGATGGTGATCCAGCGCTCGGCAAACTCAGGTCCCCAAGAGTCGGAGGTGGCGAGTTCGCCCGTTTTGCGGTTACAACCGATCAGAAGGCAAACGTGGCCGTTGTTTTGATTCTTTTTGATTGAGCGAGCAGCTTTTCGTTTTTCGGCAAGGATTTTGAGCCAAGCATCGGCATCGGTTTCAGTCCGTTGTCGAAGTCGGGAAGAAAGGTCGCGATCGAGCTTTTCATCAACAAACATGGCCCAAGTCAGGGGAATACCTTTTTCAAAGAATGTCTCGAGCTTAGGTAGATCCAAAGACGGGGAGACCGAGGTGATGGACCGTCCGTAGCTGAAGGCAAGAGCACGAGCTGAATTTTCCATCGCCATTGTCGAGGTACCTCCACCCACATCCGTGCGTCCAAGAAGAGCGAGAAGATAAAGATCCGCCGGAACGCCAGCGTAGAGGAGGACTCGGGTATAAGTTGCGGGAACACAAAACCCTTTTGGCCCTTGGTCCACCATGGGGATATTTTCAATGATCACGTCGCCGTTGGGGCGGTGGACCACATTGTTTTTCATCCTTTCGCGCATGGCTGAGTCGGAAATCCGGCTGGTTTTACCCCCATGGTCTGCGGACAAAGATGGAAGGACTCGAAGGACGCAGAACTCTCCCGGTCGTTTGGTCAGTAGAAAGGTTGTTCCTTGGTGGTTCCACCGAAGGGGGAATTCCCGAGTTTTGCCAGCCTCCCCAAAGCCTTGGGTCGAGGGTTTTCCAAGAAGGCCGGAAATATTTTTCTTTAAGAGATCGTGATCCGCTTGGATCAGTCGTTTGATTTCAGTGATATCTTTGAGTGAAGCATTGGCGGCGGCATTGGCCCGAA
>LIBO01000142.1 GCA_001438005.1 Verrucomicrobia subdivision 6 bacterium BACL9 MAG-120507-bin52
CGACTCCCTGATTCTTTTGGGTTACTTCGCGGGCATCATTGGAATTGGCTTGGCCGCTGCCCGACGTCAGTCCTCCTTCACCGACTATGCCCTCGGAGGCCGAAAAATGCCTTGGTGGGCTGTGCTGGCCTCGATTCTGGCCGCCGAGATCAGTGCCGCCACCTTTCTCGGCGCCCCGGGAGAAGGCTACGCCCTGCGCAATTTCACGTACGCCCAACTAGCCATCGGCACAATCCTCGCGCGCGTTCTGGTCAGCTGGATTTTCATCAAACCTTACTACGCCTACAACGTCGTTTCCATTTACGAGTTTCTGGAAAAACGATTTGGTCCCCAATCCCGCCAAGCCGCCAGCGCCGTGTTCCTCATTACCCGAGCACTCGCCAGCGGCACTCGCCTCTATGTGGCCGCCATTGTCCTCGTTTTAGGTTGGGAAATGATCTCAGGCGCCAAAGCCTCACCGGAGGCCGAACTGGCTATCTACATCGTGGCCTTGCTGGTCCTCGTTCTGCTGACCGCAGTTTATACCGTTGCCGGAGGAATTAAGGCGGTGGTTTGGACCGATGTCATCCAAGCCGTCGTCATGTTCTCCGGTCTTGGCTTTGTTCTTTGGCATCTTTTTCAGTCCATTCCGGGTGGATTACCAGCAATCCACGAAAAGCTGAATCAGCCCTCCGACCTCACCTTTTGGAATTTTGGCCCCATGGTTTCGGGTGACCTCGGCGCAACCATCAAAGGCATTTTGGAAAGCGACTACACTATCTGGACCGCTTTTCTGGCCGCCACGTTTGTCACTATGGCCACCCACGGAACCGATCAGGACATGGTGCAAAGGATGCTCACCGCCAAAAATCCCGCTCGCAGCCGCCTGGCCTTGGTGGGATCAGGATTAGCAGATATTCCCATCGTCCTTGCCTTTCTTGGGATCGGAATTCTTCTCTACCTTCACTACCAGCAGGCACCAGATCCGAATCTTCCCACCCGGAATGCCCACATTTTTGCCTACTACATCTTGCATGAACTTCCCCCAGGTTTTCGCGGTCTACTCATTGCGGGAATCTTTGCCACCGCCATGGGCTCTCTGAGCACCGCCCTCAACGCGTTAGCCACCTCTTGGGTTCGTGACTGGTATGAACCTTTTTTTGCCTCACGTTGTCCGAACCCGAACTCCCTCCGCGCCGCCCGCTGGGCCACCGTCACTTTTTCGATCATCCTCGTTGGGATTGGGGCGATGACCGCGTGGGTTGTCATCCGGAACCCAACTTCTCGAATCCTGCCCATCGTTCTCGGAATCTTTGGCTATACCTACGGATCGCTCCTCGGCGTTTTTCTTTTGGGTGCCCTGACCAAGACCCGTGGATCCGACAAGGGAAATCTGATTGCCATGGCCGCAGGTTTCATCGCTGTCGCGATTCTTTCTGGTTTACCCTCCGACGTACTGAAACTTTGCGGCCTGCCGCCCCTGCCCCGCCTGGAGTGGCTTCCCCTCATCGCATTTCCATGGCGCATCACTTTCGGAACAATCGCAACCTTTGTGGTGGGTATTTTTTTTCGGACGAAGCCACTTCAAAAGAACTGAATGCTCGTTTCATAAAATGATAAATTCCATAGCTTTTTTAATGTCGGTTCAGACATTTTACGAAGGCGGATGCAAAACCTCGTTCTTCTCGACTGGTTCGTCATTGTGGGTTACTTCGGCGTCATTAGCCTGATCGCTTGGTGGTCTTCTCTCCGGCAAAATACCACCAAAGACTATTTTCTAGCGGGTCGACATGTGGGTTTTTTTGCCGTCGGGTGATCCCTCTTGGCATCGAATGTTGGCTCGGAACATATCGTAGGTCTTGCCGGTCAGGGCGCGACCAGTGGCATGGCGATGGCGCATTGGGAGCTACACTCTTGGATCCTAGTCCTCCTGGCCTACTTTTTTGTTCCCTTTTATTATCGTACGGGCGTTTTCACTATGCCCGAGTTTCTTGAAAAACGTTTTAACGCCAAAGCACGTTGGATTCTCTCACTCGTATCCTTAACCGCTTACATTCTGACGAAGGTCAGTGTGGGGGTTGGGCGCCGGTTTCATTCTCGGGTTAGAAAAACTCACCCTTCAGACCTTTTTTGGTTCAGGCAAAATGAGGCACCCGGCCTTTTTAGCCACCATCGGTGTTTAGCTTTCTCTATGCGACGGGGCTGCTTTTTCTTGCCAGTGTGCTCATCGTCATTGGCGCCACTCTCCTTACCCCTCCGCCTCCGGAGGAAAAGTGGCGAGGCCTTACCTATCAATCGGTTTACGCGGAAGCTGGAGACGAGCTGCGGCAAAGTTGGGACTGGGGAAACAAGCTCCTCGCCAATCTCGTCCTAGGAATCATTCTGGCCATTTATATCTACTTTAGCTTCTGGCTAAGTTAGGCCTTTTGTTCCGGCCAACCTAAGGGATGCGACATCGACCCCTTAAGGCGCGAGCCGTTCTCGACTCCAGTGGGCACCTTCCAGACGATATCGAAGCCGATCGTGTAACCGGCTCTTTCTTCCCTGCCAAAATTCCCAGATTTCCGGCTTTAAGCGAAATCCCCCCCAATGAGCGGGACGAGGAGGGTCAACCGGATACTTCGACTCAAATTGAGTAGAGTTAGCCACCAGGACCGATCGGTTTGGGATCACCTGACTTTGCGGCGAGGCCCATGCACCGATTCGATGATCCAACGGCCGACTTTGAAAGTAGTGGTCGCTCTCCTTCTCGCTAATTTTTTCGACCTTGCCCTCAATCCGCACCACCCGTTCCAACTCCACCCAGTGAAACTGCAAGGCCGCCCACGGGTTGCCCGCTAATTCGCGCCCTTTACGGCTTTGGTAGTTGGTGTACCAAACGATCCCACGCTCGTCATAACCTTTGATTAAGACGGGGCGGGTGCTGGGACGATGCTCTTTGGAGACCGTTGCCAACGTCATTGAGTTCGGTTCAGGAATCTTGGACTGAATCGCCTCCTCCAGCCACTTAATGAACTGCTGAAGTGGGTCCTTGTCGGACGCATTTTCATCCAGCTCAGCTTTTTCGTAGCTTTTGCGCAAATCTGCTATGTCGGTGACTTCAGCCATAACCTTATCTTATCACATTCTTGACCCCCAAACACTCCCGATCCTCCGACTTTCCCGGGAATGTAGGATAGTCCCACTTTCCCGGGAAAGTGGGCCGATTCGGGCTGAGGCAATGACCTCTTGGGGAGATGCCCGCCGCCTCGCGTCATGCTGCTGGGGGTGTTCCAAGAAAGCCATCTGTGGCATACTCTTACTTATGGAATTTTCAGCGGAGTTGCGCAGCAAAAAGAGTCGCCTCGAACAATTGATTCAAGAATGGCCGTCGGCTCTCGTGGCTTACTCAGGCGGAGTCGACTCCGCCTTCCTCCTCTGGTTCGCCCATCAGATTCTTGGAGCAAAGGTCACCGGTATTCTGGGAGACTCCCCCAGCCTTCCCCGCTCCGAACACGCCGCCGCCCTTGCTTTTGCTGAAAAACATAACCTCCCGCTAGAAGTTCTACGCACACTCGAACTTGACGACCCCTCGTACGCTTCCAACCCGCCAAATCGCTGCTACTTCTGTCGATCGGAACTTTTT